>JBFICQ010000067.1:0-14120 GCA_041581895.1 Polyangiales bacterium
GCTATTGCGACCGTTTCGACTTAACGGCGTAACCATAGCCAAGAAAGAGAGACGTGGATGTCGACAGAAGGGGTATGCTCCTCCGATGGAAGCGAAGCGCCCCTCTGATTCGTTCACTGAAATGACGGAGCTCGTCCTGCCGCAACACACGAACGCCATCGGTACGGCTTTCGGTGGAGTGATCATGAGTTGGATCGACATCTGCAGCTCGATCGCCGCAAAGCGTCATTGCGGACGCGTGTCAGTCACGGCTCGCGTCGATGCGCTCGAGTTCAAAGCACCCATCAAGGTTGGAGACGTGGTTCGATTGACTGCACGTGTGAACGCTGCGTTTAGGACATCGATGGAGATCGGCGTTCGGGTCGAGCGTGAGCACGCCGAGACAGGAGAGCGGGCTTTGTGCGCCGATGCGCGTACCACCTTCGTCAACATCGGTGATGATGGCAGGCCGCGTCTCGTACCGCAGCTTCTAGCGGAAACCAAAGAAGATCGCCGCCTTGCCGCCGAGGCTGTAGACCGTCGCAAGCGACGACTTGCGGACAAAGAATCGTGAGGAGCACGACGCGCTCGTAAAGAAAGGGACAGCCGTGGAACGCACAGAAAAGAACGTTCGGCTCGGGTTAACCCTGCCAGTCGGCAGCGCCGACAAGGCCGTCGAGCTCGCCAAGGTCGCTGGCGACCACGGCTACGAGGAAACGTGGATGGCCGAGGTCAACGGAGGTGACTCGTACGCCCTGGCCGGAGCGGTGGCGCAAGGTATTCCCGGGATGCGCATTGGGACTGCGGTCGTTCCGGCCCAAACACGCACGCCCATGATGCATGCGATGGCAGCCATGACCTTGAGTCAGCTGACCAATGGGAACTTCATTCTGGGAATGGGCCTTTCGTCTCCGAACATCGTCCATGATTGGGCTGGCCAGCCCTACAACAGACCGCTTACGCGAATGCGCGAGCACGTCGAGGTGCTCCGACAGATGCTAACCGGGGCGAAAACGACTTACGAGGGCAAAACCGTGTCGGTCAAGCGCTTCAGGCTGGGGGGCTCTCCCGTGGGGGAGATTCCGATCTATCTCGGAGCCCTCAACAAGAAGATGCTGCGGCTTACGGGGGCTCTTTGCGACGGTATTTGTCTCAACATGGTTCCCGAGTCCGCGCTGCCCCAAGTGCTCGGTGAGGTTCGAGCCGGCGCGGAAGAAGCGGGCCGTGACCCCAACGCGATCGAGGTCGTCGCGCGGCTTCATGTCGTATTGGTCGACGAACCGTCCGTGGGGCGAAACTTGGTCCGCACGGTATTTGGAGGCTACGCGGCGACCCCGGGATACAACCGGTGCTTCGAGTGGATTGGCTTCGAGAAGGAAGCGCGGCAAATTCGTGAGTCCTTTGCAAAAGGCGATCGAGCCGGCGTGGCGGCCGGGGTGAGCGATCAACTTTGTGATGCCATGGCCGTCGTCGGGCCTGCCGAAAGCGTGCGTGCCCGGGTACGCGCCTACGCAGAAGCAGGGGTCGACGTTTGTATAATCAACCCGATCGCGGATCCGTCAGCTGCTGCCGGGGTCCTAGGCCAAATCTCGGGGTGCCTAGACGGTCTGGACCTCCGAAACAGTGGAGTCATGCGGGCCACTGGTTGAAGGACCGGTGTAGCTCCCACACTGCCATCGAGACCGCGGGCTCCAAGCCGAATCGTCGAATCAGCTCGCCGCGCGTGCCGGCGGGTCGCACGGATTGCACGAGATCCGTGAGTCGCTGCTCTCCACTTGGATGGTGGTGTGGTGAATATCGAAACGTTCGGACAGCAGCCTCCTCGCGCCGCTCATCACGGCTTGTGGGTCGATCGCGCCGGCGACGACGAGGTGGGCGGTGGCGATGTGCCTACCGCTGGTCAGCGACCATATGTGCAAGTCGTGCACGTCGATGACCCCTGGCTGCTCTCCGAGCGCCCCGACCACGTCCTCGAGAGCAATGTGTCGAGGGACGCTCTGCATCAGCACG
Source organism: Polyangiales bacterium (assembly GCA_041581895.1). Classification (GTDB taxonomy): domain Bacteria; phylum Myxococcota_A; class Polyangia; order Polyangiales; family Houyiibacteriaceae; genus SG8-38. Next base: position 1,990 of record JBFICQ010000067.1, read on the forward strand.
TCCAAGGTTTCACGGAGCAGCCCCAACGCTGAATAAACCACCAAGCCGGTTATTAACAACGAGGCGATCGGGTCTGCCCATACCCAGCCGAAAATCAAAATCGAAAGGCCAGCGGCGATCGCACCGACGCTTCCGAGTGTGTCCGCCATCACGTGAAGCCACGCGCCCCTCACATTGAGATTTTCGTTCTTGCCGCCGCTCAAGATCCTCAAGTTGATCAAGTTGATCGCGAGGCCGCCTGCGGCGATGCTAACCATCAGAGTTGCGTTGATTTCCTCGGGTTTGGTCATGCGCTCCCATGCTTCAATCGCGATGAGCGCCGCGACCGCAAGAAGGGCCGCGCCATTGATGAAAGCCGCCAAGATCTCCGCGCGATGAAAGCCAAAGGTGCGTTCTTTCGTTGCGGGCCGCTGCGACCATCCCACTGCCGCTAGCGACAAGCCGAGGGCCGCGACGTCAGACAACATGTGACCGGCGTCCGCGAGAAGAGCCAGCGAGTTGGACAAATAGCCGCCGACGATCTCGGCGAACATGTAGACGGCGGTGAGCGTCAGGGCAGCCGCGAGGCGCCTTCGATTCCCGGACGCCTGTTCCGCCGAACCTGCATGCGAGTGCCCGTAACTCATCGTCCCTGATCGTAGCTGAAAACAGGCTCTAGTCCCACGCCTCGGCACCGTTTCAGTGGTGCGCTAGGCGAACCATTCCTTTTGCTGTTCTTCCAGAGCATCGTGCATCATCTCCTCGAGTGCCATCACGTGGATCCGATAGTGCTCGGAGATTTGAGCCGAAAAACGCGACTCGTGAAAGCAGCGAACGAAGATCTCGAGGCTCCTCGAGCGTTTTCGGAGAAGCATGGCTAAGCGGAAGTTCAGCGAATCACTGTCCGTTCCAAAGATGAAGACTGGAGGGTGAGTGACGTGTCTGAGCAGCGCGTCGAGCTGGGCCCAAACGGCGGGGTCTTCGGCATTTCCATCGACGACGTCGACAGGAAAGACCGTCTCTTTGGTCTGCATCGTAAAGGCCGCGACGGCGCTCTTGGCGGTCTTGTCCACGATCACCACTCGCTCGAGCTCATCGCTAGCCTCGCGCCGGAGGTGTTCCAGCATTGTCTGTCCGAAGCGCCCGAAACCGACGAGCACGACGACATCGCGCGCCGAAGTTTCTTTGAACCGAGGGGCAAGATGATGATCGTAGAGCCGTTCCGCGGCCATGTGGTGCATGTTGAAGGCCCGAATTCGTTGACCCTCGGCGTCGCCCATCAACCGGTCCATCTCCCGCTTCATTTGAATATCGTCGATATGGGCGACAATCGCCATCTCGGGCTCGGCTGCGAGCACCGCCCATGCTGCCTCGAGGTTGACGAGGTCGTCACCCGTCAGTAGTGCGACGCCTCGTGCTCGGCTCAGGCCGAGCGCGTCCAGCGTCGATGCGCTCCGAATATCTGCGCACACATAAGGCGCGCCATATTGGTTGCGCGCTTTCGCGAGAAGCCGCTGACTTTCCTGCGTGTCTACCAAAAGGACCCGCGCGCTCTTGTCAGCCGCATAGAGGCTCTCGAGGAAGAGCTCTCCGAGTTGCCCAACACCGACCACGATGATGTGATCACGCAGATTTTGCCGTTGAATCCAAGCAGGTTTCAAGAGGCGTACTGCGCTTTCTATCAATACTCCCGCCGTCACGAGCGGCGCAAGAAAGTACGCCAACCACAGCGCGATTCGGGCACCATCAGGACCATCGGCCGGGACACCGAGGTCGAGCCCACCCAATACGAACAAGCCGAGCGAGTAGTAGATGTGCGTTAGGATTCCCGCTCCCAGCACTTCGGGGCGATCGGAAACGACGACGCCGCTTCGAAACGCGTAAAGGGCCAACCCGAAAGCGGAGACCGCGAATGCAATTCGCCAAACCCAGGCGACCGGCGAGCGCATATGGAACCCTATCGCAGCCCGAGACAGTCGGAAACCTTTTCCTCGGTTGTCATATCACCTCGGGAAGACCGGCCCCGCGTGGACGAACACGATTTTTCGGGTCTGCGCGCGCGACTTCGTGCCTTGGCCCGGGCACGAAGATCGCAGGGTGTCTACTTGCGGTTTTTCTCGAACGCGGCTTGCTGTTCGGGCGTCGCTTCCGTCTGATACTTCTTTTTCCATTCGGCGTAGGGCATCCCATAGATGAGCTCCCGCGCGCCTTCTTTATCGAGGCCGATTCCTCTGGCCTCGGCGGCTTCCTGGTACCAGCGCGACAAGCAGTTCCGGCAAAAACCCGCAAGCTCCATCATTGCGATGTTCTGCACGTCCGTTCTATCTCGTAGGTGCTCGACCAGCCGTCGAAACGCGGCGGCCTCGAGCTCGGTTCGATTACGATCGTCGATCTCCATTTCCTGACTCCCTGATGTATCAGACCCTAAAACGTTCGCTTCCTGCTGGAAAGACCCGGAGCAGGACGCATTGCGCGCGATTCAACATGTGATAGCGAAAATCGGTGCGGATTCTGACCCTTTGTTGCGTCACGGTGTTGATATCCTCCGTAGCCTACGCGGACTCGGAGGAGAAGTGGCACGGCCAGGCCGCAGGAGGCGCTGACTTTGGACTGGTGCCCGACGTCAGCGGCTTCGGGTGGGTTCTCTTTCAAGCCACGCGCGCGGATATCGCCCGCGATGCGGACCTTCGCCTCTACTACAACACCGACACCATCGAAGTCGGGCTCGATCGTTTGTCGTTTGGCAAGAACTTCGAGTTCTCGGTGGCCTTGCGCGGAGAAGTCTTTTTTGCCGGGCTGCTTCGTTACTATTACCAGCAAGGCCTCCGCGTGAGCGGGTTCGGCTTCAACGCCAGCTATGTGGTGTTGTTGCCCAAGATTCAGTGGCACTTTGCCGACCACCACTCGCTCGAGCTCTTGACCAACGTCCGCTACTGGTTCTTCGGCAGCAACGACACCGATCCGACATACCTGCTCCCGCAGAACACCGTGGTCTTCGAACCGCGACTCGGATACATCTATTGGGGGGTAACGTCGCCTTCGGAAGAGTGGGGCGCCGACCGCCTATTCCCGCGGATCGAGGGGGTTGCAGTCGGCGTGTCGATCGGAGTCGATGTGCGCTCGGACATCACTCCGTGGGGCCTGCTGGATGGGCGCAACGACCCGTCCAAAGCGATCTTGACGATCAACCAATGGCTTCGGGCGGGGTGGCGGCTTGGCGATCGGTTTCGCCTCGAACTGCAGGACACCGCGAACTGGGGCGAAGGCCAAGATGACATCACCCGAATGCGCGTGGCGGGCATGAACCCCTACGTGGTCGTGGTGCCGGGCCTACCGTGGTCTGCGATCATTTCCGAGCGGCTGTTCATCGCGCAGGTGAGCGGCAACGTTCAGGTGAAGAAAGACAAGCCACAAGAGATCGGACTCTTGATTTCCGGCGGCACGGTCAACGACCCCTTCCGGGTCGGCGAACTCAAAGAGTTCGGCGGCATCGGGGGCCTGGCGATCACCACCGATCTTCGGTGGGGGATCTGGCAGGTCTATGCCCGCGCCGGCTACGCGTTCCCCGCCAACTGGATGGTAGACAATCCGTACTTCTCGGCATTGGTAGGCCTCGGCGTCAACGCATTTTGAGCGAACGGGGGTAGGGTTTCCGGGGCGCTCGTGTTATCAACGTAGGGTTATGATCCTTCTCAATCCGAAAAAGCACCGACGAAACTACCCCGACGAACGATCCCGCGAGGTGATGCTCAAGACGATCGATTTCTTCGAGCGCAAGGGCAAGGGCCGAATCAAAGACGACTATCACGCCCAGGTTTGGTACGCCGACTTTCTCGATTTCGTCGGAGAGGAACAGATCTTCGCGACGATGTGCACGCCAGAGGGATACGGGGCTGCCAATTCGCGTTGGGACACCTGGCGGGTTTGCGAGTTTGCGGAGATCCTGGGTTTCTACGGGCTTCAGTACTGGTACACCTGGCAGGTCACCGTCCTCGGCCTCGGCCCAATCTGGATGAGCAACAACGAAGCGATCAAGAAGCGCACGGCCAAGGCACTGGAGCAGGGCGGGATTTTCGCCTTTGGGCTTTCAGAGAAAGAGCACGGTGCAGACGTTTACTCCACCGAGATGACCCTTACACCGAACGGCGATGGTCAGTACACCGCGCGCGGACGGAAGTACTACATTGGCAACGGAAACAAGGCTGCAATCGTCTCAACGTTTGGCAAGCTTGCGGACTCGGGCGAGTACGTGTTTTTCGGCGTGGACTCGCAGCATGAAAAGTACAACTTGGTGAAGAACGTCTGCGCGAGCCAAAACTACGTATCGGAGTACGCGCTCGAGGACTATCCCGTCACCGAAGCCGACATCATCGCCAAGGGCGATCACGCTTGGAACAGCGCACTGAATACGGTCAACATCGGGAAGTACAACCTCGGGTGGGCTTCAATTGGGATGTGCACCCATGCCCTCTACGAAGCGATCCATCACGCGGCCAATCGACGTCTCTACAACATGTACGTGACCGATTTCCCGCACGTGAAGCAGATGTTCACCGACGCCTATGCGCGTTTGGTGGCGATGAAGCTGTTTGCGCTTCGGGCGGCGGATTACATGCGGGTCGCTTCACCCGAGGACCGTCGCTATCTGCTTTACAATCCCATGGTGAAGATGAAGGTCACCACGCAGGGCGAAGACGTGATGAACCTTTTGTGGGATGTCATTGCGGCCAAGGGGTTCGAGAAAGACATGTTCTTTGAGCAGGCCGCAGTCGACATTCGCGCCCTGCCCAAGCTCGAAGGCACGGTGCACGTCAACATTGCGCTCATCGTGAAGTTCATGGCCAGCTATTTCTTTGCGCCAGGCGACTACACCGCGGTCGCACGACAGGATCGGGCCGCCAACGACGACTTCCTGTTCGACCAGGGGCCGACCAAGGGGCTCGGCAAGATCCGGTTTCACGACTACAACATCGCCTACTCGAGCCGTGACACCCCGAACCTGGCGGTGTTCCGGGAGCAAATCGCCTCTTTCAAGAAGATGATGTTCTCATCGCCACCCGACGAAGGGCAACGCAAGGACATCGATTTCCTCCTGGCCGGAGGGGAGATTTTTGCGTTGGTCGTATATGGCCAGCTGATCTTGGAGAACGCAGAAATCTACGATGTGTCGGACGATGTAGTCGACCAGATCTTCGATTTCATGGTCCGCGATTTCTCACGACATGCGCTCAATCTCTACTCGAAGCCCTCGAGCAACGAGACGCAGATGGAATGCTGCCTCGAGATGGTCCGCAAGCCGGTCTTCGACGCGGCACGTTACGAGCGCGTCTGGCAGCAGGTCTACGAGCTCAAAGACGAATACGAAATGAATCCGTGAGAGGGCACCTGCTCCGAGAGAGCAGTAAGTTTCCGTCGCGGTACGAGCCTAGGTCCCACAGTCTTCCGATTGACGTCCAGCGCATGCATTGAGATCTTCGATGCAACCGGCAATCGGATCGGACACGCACGCCCTGCAAGTATTCCCACAAGCGGTTCCAGACGTGCTGCCGCAGGAGGATAAACATCCATTTTCAAAGCTACACAGGGCTTCCGCGCCGTAGCAAGACGCGCACGGCATGGAGAGCCCGGGCACCGCATCCTCGATGCAACTTGTTACGCACGCAGCGAACGCGGAACCGAATAGGCTCGCGCATGGGGAGTTGGGCAGCCCGCAGTCAGCGGCGATCTGGCGAACGATCGGGTCGCTTGCTGCGATCGCGGCAATGTCAGCGACGTTGTTGCATGCGCCGGTCGAGCCACCAATTCCGCCCGTTCCGCCGGCGCCGGCCATCCCGCCGGATCCACCGCCGCCCCCGATGCCACCGACACCCCCAGTTCCGCCGGTTCCGCCGGTTCCGCCCGTGGCACCGGTGCCGGTCGAGCCGCCCGTGCCTGGTGGCGCGGGTGCCCCATCTGCGCAGGCTGCCATCGAGGCGATCAGAGCAGCCAGACCGAGCAGACGAAGCAGGTTCATCTCAGGGAGGCTAGCAAACGGGGCCCACTGAGGCACACTGAAGAGCCCGGGCTAGCTGCCCGCTGGGTCTTGCTGGTAGAAGCCGCGGAGCTGATCGTAGAGGTCCGGATGGCGTTCCTTGAGCTGATGCGGTTTTTCGAAGAAGAGCTCGGTGACCACCGCAAAGAACTCCGCGGGGTTGGTCGCGCCGTAGGGGTCGATCAGGGTTCGGCGGTGGTGATCTAGGGCGTCGAGAAGCGCTTCGTACTCGTCTCCGAGGACCTGTGCCCACGCCAGGTACATCGAACGCTTAGGGAGCGTCGGCGCCCCAGGCCCAGCGGAGCTCTCCTCGTCGAGCTGATGGGCGAACTCGTGGAAGACGACGTTGTGACCATCCCGGACATCGAACGCACCGCGACGCACATCGTCCCACGACAAGACGATACTCCCGTGCCCCCACGACTCACCGAGACGCCCCTCGGGGCCCTCGGTCATGATGAGATCGTCATCGGCGTGAAGGCCGTCGGCGACGTAGGCGTGCGGGTAGACCAGGATCGACCGAAGCTTCGGGTAGAAGTCGGTCTCTCGATGAAGGAGCAGCACACACGCCTGCGCTGCGATCGTCACTCGAATCTCGTCGGTGATCTCCAGGCCCCCACAGCCCTCGAACCGCTTCTCGTCGAGGAAGACCTGCATCAAGCCTTGGAGCTCCGATTGGTCTTCGGGCGTGAGCTTGGCGAAGTACGGCACGTTCTCGCGCACCATCTCGAGCCACTCTGCCGAAAGGCGCTTTTGCATGAGCTCGCGCCGACGCTTCTTTTTCGAGCCAAACATGAGATCAGGATCTTCGCCTCCTAGGCCGCATCCATACTACGATTTCGTCGGTGGGACCGGGGGATGCAGCCGACTGAACGAGCACATTGGATTCGCCTAACGGGATTCGCCCTCGTGTTGGTGGTGGTCTCGTTGGTCACTACCTGGGTTGGACTGTCGGGGAGCTGGGTCGCCGACGATTGGCACATGGTCAACAGCTATCTCTACGCCGACTGGGCCGAGCTGGGGGCGGTCTTCAAGCGCAATGCCGCCTATTACCTCTTCACCGACGACAAGGTGGGGCCTTACCGACCAGTGACAATGCTGACCCTGCTTGCCACGCATCTACTGGTGCCGGAGCCCTGGCTTCACCACGCATTGAGTTGGGTGTTTCATACGTTGACGGCGTTTCTGCTTTTCGCCGTCCTCCGGCAGCAGCTGAGTCGTCACGAGGATGCTCCTCAGGGAGTCACCGATACGGTCTCCGCGCTCTTGGCGGGCTTCTTCTTCCTTCACCCCGTTCACGTCGAGTCTTACGTATGGATCAACGGGCGCTCGGATCTGCTTGGTGGGTTCTGGCTCGCCGCGCTTGCAATTCTGTTGAGCGGGAGTGGGGTTGAATCGTCGCGTCGAAACGCTCCGGCAGTCTTGATCGGCCTCGTTGCTTTCCTCGGGGCGAGCTCGAAGCTGCCGTTCGCGATTGCAGCAATTGCCTTATGGCTTGCGTGGGCGGTTCGCGATCGATCTCCGCTTCGCGCGCCCTTCGGCGCAGCCATTGCTTTTGGGATTGGCGCCCACATCGTTCTCAGGCTGATGTTCGCGCCTTTTCGCGGTCAGCTAGGCACTTCCGGCGACGTCCTGCTCGACATTGGCGTTTGGTTGGCGGTCCCACGGCTTTTCGCACAAGGCATGGCGTCGTTGATGGCGCTCCGAGCCGAGGCGATGCAGTCGCTTTCGTGGCTTCTCTTCGGTCCGTGGTCGTTCTACGACTGGGTCGGCCTGCTTCTGGTTGCTATCGGGCTTGTAGGTCTAGTGCGGGTCCGTGACTGGCCTGGCTCGATCTATTTCGTCGGCGCGTTTCTAGCGCTGGCGCCGGTTGCCGTGGTTTCGCGCGCATTCTGGATGGGCTTCGATCGGTACCTCTACATGCCGTCGATTCTGTTGCTGATGGCCGCCGCTCCGTATGCCCTCAAGGGGTTCGTACGTGGACCACGCCGCTACGAGCTCGCGATCGCGGCCCTGTGGGTCGGTCTGCTCGTCGTAGCCGCCGTACAGACGCACCACGCCAGCACCGCCTACGCCAGTCAGGACACCTACGACCAAGCGCTCCTCAGAGATCATCCTGACGACCCGACCATTCATTACTACCTCGCCCGCGCGGCCGATCGATCCGGAGATTCTTCGGGCCTTCGGGAACGGCTTTCCGCGATGCCTCCACCTCCCTGGCCGAGGCCGATCATCGTGCCCACCTACGAACTAGCGGCCAAGGTGTCCGATGCCGAGAGGGCACAACAAGCGATCGATGCCATGGTGGCGTCCCAAAGCACCGGCGTGGCTTGCGTCGACATTCGCAGCCAACTCGAGACTTGGCAGGGCCGCGCGCCCGACCAAGCTACAGCCGACGCACTGACCGCTGCGTTAGAGCGGCTGTCGTGCAAGCCCCGGTGAGCCGACGGCTTTAGGTCAGCCCGCTGAGCCCCCCCTGGCTATACTGCGGGACGCCAAAGGTGCTGACGGGCTTATCCATGGCGTGGGTGAGGGATACCAGCAGCTTGCCATGGGGCTCACCGCCGAGGTCGAGGTGCCGCCCGGTGTTGAAATAACCCTGCGCGCTACCGGCGAGCATGAATGGGATGTCGCGACGCGTGTGGCTGTTCCCCTTGCCGAGCTCGTTGACCCATACCACGACGCTGTTATCGAGAAGTGTGTTCTCTCCCTCCGAAATACCGTCCATCAAGCCGAGCATGTAGGCGAACTGCTCAGAATACCATTTGTTGATCTCCAAAAGATCGGCTTGAGCGTCGGCGTTGTTGTCGTCGTAGTGGGAAAGGGAATGGTGGCCCTCGCCAAGCCGTAGTGGTACCCAGTTGTGCTGCACGTTGCTCACCGAGCGCGACCACTGGATGGAGGCAACCCGCGTCAGGTCGCATGCGAGCGCCATCACGAGCATGTCCATCTGAGCCCGTCCGGTCACTGGGTATTGGTCGTTCTGCTCGAAGTTGCCGCCGGGGAGCGCGACCGTTGGCTGCCGGCAGGCCTCGCCAACAGAACCCCCCACGTCCAAGCGAGCTTCCAAGTCTCGGATCGACTGAAGATGCCTGTCGAGCGTCTGCTTGTCCTCGTAACCGAGGGTTCTGTTGAAGGCTTGGTGGTCCGCCATGACCGCGTCCAGAACGCTTCGGCGTCGCTTTCGAATGAGCGCGAGCTCGAACGGATCGGTGTCGAGGTCGCCAAAGAGATCGTTGAAGTTCTGACTTGGGTCTTCTCGAGGCGGAACCGGCTGGTCGGGCCCGGTGTACGACATGCGTGACCAAACCGTCGAGCTTCGCACCTGCACACCAAGCTCGAGGGAACGGAATTTGGTCACAACGTCCCTGGCGATTTCGTCCGCGAGGTACTGGTCGACCGATTGCCCTCCGCCCCAACCGACATACTGCGGTGTAGGACCGTCGCACGAGCCCTCGCAAAAGAGGCTACCTGGGAGGATCTCGGCGTTGGTCAGCAGGCATGCCATCCCGGTCTGGTGGCCATCGCCGATTGAGTCGTATGCGACGTCCTGGTCGACGCCGTCGAGAAACAGAAGCTTTTGCGAGAATGGGGCCAGCGACGCGTGCATCGGGTGACCCGAGAGGTCCATGTTTGCCGGCGGCGACCAGATGTCTTGACGAGTTCCGTTTGCCGTGAACCAAAACACGATTCGCTTAGGGGCAACCGTGCCCTGTGCCGAGCTTCGGGCGGGCAGCATTGCATCGAGCATCGGTAGCCCTATCGCGACCGTTCCGCCGAACAGTGTGCCCCTCAGCATTCTACGACGACTAATCCGTTTCACTGCGCACCCCCTTGTTCCGCGACGACCGCGCGCCGGTACAGGAACGCATTGGTTTGCGTCAGCGCGACCAAGAGCTCTCGCACGTTGAAGTTGGAAGCGACAAACGTCTCGTTGATCTGATCGAGGCTGCAGCTGTCTTCCGGAGTCACAGAGCGGTTGTAAGAGAAACGAAACCACTGCGAGGAGACACACTCCTGCACCTGGGTGCTCGTCGCGAGGGCCTGAGCCAGCTCGATGGCGCCATCGTAGGTCCCGTCCAGGTCGTCGGTCTGCACGACCTCGCCCACAGCATCGATATCTTTGCCGTTCTGCTGGTCGCGCCACTGCCCAACGCCGTCATAGTGCTCGAATATGAAGCCGATTGGGTTCATCAGGCTGTGGCACGAAGCACACGCCGGGTCAGCGCCGATCTCTTCGAATTGCTCTTTCGTCGTCTTGGTCGGGTCGAGCTCCGGCGGCTCTATGACGAGGTCATTCGGTGGGAGCGGCAGCGTGTTGCACATCAATTGCTCGCGCACGAACTTCCCACGGAAGACGGGAGAGCTTTGGTTGAGGTTTGCATGTGTTGCCATGAGTGCAGCGCTGGTCAGCAACCCAGACCTTCGCGTTGGATCGAGTTGAACTCGCCGAAATTCGGTCCCTGTGACCGGGTCGATCACGTCGTTGCCGTAGAAGTTGGCAAGCTCTTCGTTCATGAAGCTGTAGTCGCCGGTCAAGAGCGTTTCGAGGGTGCCATCGCCCTCCAGAATCACTTGCTCGATGAACGTTTGAATCTCTTCCTCCCAAAGTGGCCGGAGCGATGCGTTGAAGGCGGGGTAGATCGACGTGTCTTTGGTTACGTTCTCGAGCTCCGTCAGGAGCAGCCATTGCCGATGGAAGTTCCGAATGGTGTCTTTGGCGCGCCCATCCTCGAGCATGCGCCTCGCCTGCGCTGCGATTTGCTCTCGGGTTACGAGCGCATCGTTCGCGGCAGCCTCGAAGAGTGGATCGTCCGGCATGCTATTCCAAAACATGTACGAGAGCTTGGTTGCCATCTCCCAACTGGTGAACGGCACGACGTCACCTTCAATCGGTGTGTCGGAGCCATACTCTGGGCGATAGAGGAAAAACGGAGATTGAAGCACCACCTCGATGACCATCTGAATTCCGTCTTCAAAGGTACCGAGATCAGGGTCGGCGACGGCCCAATCGAATACGCCTTTCAACCGGTCGATCTCCTCTTGCACGAGTGGCCGGCGATACGCTCGCTGTCCCCACCTTTCGATGAACGACAAAGCGCAACCGTCGCCTCCTTGGGACACGGGATCACAACCGTCCATCAATGCTTCGATGTTGGTGACGGCCCGAGCACTCACGGTTTCCGCGACGTTCGCGTACTGCTCGACGAGCAAATCGCTGGTGGTCAACGCGCCCGCTTGGTTGTTGAAGCCGGCCACCTCTTCCTCGGGAGGAAGCGCATCGGCCGGATTGGTGTCATCGCCGAGCAGGTCGCGAACCGTGTTGTTGTATTCGAACCGAGTCAATCGGCGGATCGGCGTGTCGACGACGCAGAGCTTCTTGGCGACTGCATCATCGGCCGAGCCACCGCCGCCGCTCCCGATGATGCCGGAGCAGCCGCAGAGGAGCGCCGCGCCCAGCAAGGCGAGCAGCCGCCTTTGGCGGCCCATGGAGAGGGGACGCATCCATACAGCCTAAAGGATCACAGAACGATTTGCAGCCCTTTGGGGTGAATTGCCTGTTTTGTGCGTTATTTGAGGGGCTTATGCTGAGTTAGCGTCCCAGGACGTGAGCGCGCAGCTCGCTAGGCAGGCGCGATCGGCGGGTTGTCGGGGTACCTCGGCCTCCGGGTCAGGCAAAGACCTTTAGCCCTCCGGCGGTAGCAGCACTGCATCGACGATGTGAAGCATGCCGTTCGACGCCCGAGCCGACGCGGTTACGTTGGCGTCGTTGATCGAGACCTTCCCCTCTTCAACGTGCATTGTCGCCTTCTTGCCGTTCGCCATGCTGAGGCTTTGTCCGTCCGTGAAGCTCTCTGCCGCCAGCGCAGAAGTCGTGACGTGGTACTGAAGGATTTTTCTCAACTTATCGACGTTCTCCGGCTTGAGCAGGTCGTCCACAGTGCCGTCAGGGAGCTTGTCGAAAGCCGCATTCGTCGGCGCAAAGACCGTCAATGGACCCGAGGCCGCGACCGAAGTGACGTAATCCGCTGCTTTGATCGCCGCGACCAGAGTCGTGTGATCTTCAGACGCGATGGCCAGGCTCACGATGTTGTTTTCATCGAGCGGGGGAATGTTCGAC
>JBFICQ010000068.1:0-14051 GCA_041581895.1 Polyangiales bacterium
GTAGGTTGTCCGCTGCTCTTACTGCTGGTCTCGCCCGCGATTTGCACCACCGTGATCGCGCGCTTCGGGACCGACGCACAAAAAGAACAGTGGCTGCCCAAGCTCGCCTCGGGCGAAATGATTATGGCGTTCGCGATCACCGAGCCCGACGCCGGCTCGAACTCCCATCGCATCGCGACCGAAGGCGCGCCGGACGGCGACGACTGGTTGATCTCGGGAACCAAGTACTACATCTCGGGCGCCGACGACGCGGATGCGATCTTGGTCGTCGCGCGGACCGGAGGAGCCGAAGACGGTCGGGGGCGCTTGTCGCTCTTCATCGTGGACGGCGATGCACCTGGTCTCGACAAGGCGCTCATCCCCATGCAGATCCCGGGGCCAGACCGGCAGTTCACCCTCTTCTTCGACAAGGTTCGAGTAGACAGCGACCGTTTGCTCGGGAACGAAGGCCAAGGCCTCTCGCAGATCTTCGTTGGCCTCAACCCCGAACGGATCTTGGGTGCCGCGCTTGCCAACGGATCCGCGCGGTACGCGATCGAGGCGGCAGTCCGGTACGCCAAGGAACGCGTGGTATGGGACAAACCGATCGCAACCCACCAAGGGATCGCGCATCCCATGGCCCAAGCCAAGATCGAAGTCGAGCTTGCTCGTTTGATGACTATGAAAGCAGCCTGGTTGTTCGACCAAGGTCGAGACGCTGGCGAAGCCGCCAATATGGCCAAGTACGCCGCAGCCGAAGCCTGTCTCTCTGCCATCGACAACGCCATCCAAGTCCACGGTGGCAATGGCATGTCCGAGGAATATGGGATTGCCTTGTTGTGGGGGATGGCCCGCACGCTGCGGATCGCGCCGGTGAGCCGCGAGATGATCCTCAACTTCGTAGGGCAGCACTCGTTGGGACTTCCGAAGTCGTACTAAACCACGCGAAGAGATCAAAAATGAGAATCGACACCTTCTGTGAAGAGACCAACTGGAAGAAGCTGGCCGCGCGGGCACAGCGTGCCGAAGCGATCGGCTTCGACGGCTTGGCCATCCCCGAGATCACCGGGGATCCTTTCATTCATGCCGCGATTGCCTGCAACGCCACCGAGCGCATCCAGGCACGGACTGCGATCGCCGTTGCGTTTCCGCGGAGCCCGATGGTCGTCGCGAGTGAGTCCTGGGCAATCCAGGTGAACTCGGGCGGCCGATTCGCGGTGGGCTTGGGCACACAGGTCAAAGGCCACAATGAGCGTCGGTTCAGCACGCCGTGGAAGGCGCCGCGGAGCCGGATGGTCGAATACGTCAAAGCCCTCCGCGCCATTTGGCGCTGCTGGGAGCTCGGGGAGAAGCTCGACTATCGTGGCGAGCACTACCAGCTCACGCTCATGACCCCGGAGTTCACGCCCCCGAAGTCCAACCTGCCGATGACACCGGTGTATCTCGCGGCGGTTCGGCCCAAGATGATCGAGTCGGCCGCCAGCGTGGCCGACGGCCTTCGCCTTCACGGCTTTTGCACCAAGAAGTACCTACACGACGTGGTGATGCCAGCGATCGACCGGGGCCTCGAGTCGAGCGGACGCTCCCGAAGCGAGGTCGACATCTGCGGTGGCGGGTTCATCATGACGGGCCCCGACGAAGAAACCGTCGCCAAGAATCGCGAGTGGGTGCGTTATCGCGTCGCTTTCTACGGATCGACACGCACCTACGAGCCCGTCATGGCGCTTCATGGTTGGAACGACCTCGCCGCCAAGCTCCACCACATGTCGAAGACCGGTCAGTGGAAGAAGATGGCGGCCGAAGTTCCCGACGAGGTGCTCGACGAGTTCGGCGTCTACACGACCTACGATCGGCTTCCAGAAGCGATCGAGGCCCGCTTCGGCGGAATCTCGGACACCGTCGAGGTCGGCTTCGAAGAAGATACCGATCTCGACTTCGGGCGAGATATCCTCGCGCGTATCCGAAGCATCCGCGCGGCCTTCGAGGCGCCCCACCCCCACTACGCCAGCGCCAGCTGATCCAAGAGCCATGCGACACCAAACCCAACGCGAGAGATCGGCATGAACGGACCCACCGACCCGAGCAACGGCCCCCGTGTGCAAGCCTACGTGGACTTCCTCTTCAAGTGGCGATGGGTGGTCCTGGTGGGCACCCTCGGCGTCGCAGCCCTCGCGGCGAGTGGGGGCCGGTTCATCGAGTTCAAGAACGACTATCAGTACTTCTTCCGCGAAGATAATCCACAACTGCGAGCCTTCGAAGACCTGCAGGAGATCTATACCAAGAACGACAATACCCTGATCGTCGTCGCGCCCGAATCCGGCAAGGTGTTCGAGCCCGACACCCTCGCCGCCATCGGTGAGATCACCGAGCGCGCGTGGCAGCTACCGTTTGCGACTCGGGTCGACTCGATCACGAATTTTCAATACTCGCACGCCGAGGAAGACGACCTGATCGTCGACGATTTGGTCGACCTCGAGCGCGATTACACCCCTGCCGAGCTCGATGAGCTTCGCGCGATCGCGCTTGCAGAGCCTCTTCTAAGGCGCCGGCTGATCTCCGACGATGCCCACGTCAGCGCCGTCTTCGTGCGACACACCCTCCCCCGAGAGAGGCCCGACGAAGCGACCCAGGCCGCGCTGGCCGTCCGTGAGCTCGCCGCCGACATCGAGAAGAATTACCCGGGCCACGAGGTCTACCTGACCGGCAACGTGATGTTGTCGAACTCGTTCTTCGAGGCTTCCGTACAAGACCTCTCGAAGTTGGTGCCGCTCATGTACGTGGTCCTCCTCGTCACGGCGGTCGTCTTCTTGAGGTCTTTCTGGGGAATGTTGATCACGTTTGTGATCATCGTGCTTTCGGCCTCCACCGCGATGGGACTCGCGGGGTGGCTGGGGATCCCCATCACCCCACCGAGCTCGTCTGCGCCCACGGTCATCATGACTCTCGCGGTGGCGGACAGCATCCATCTCCTCGTCACGCTCTTTCAATCGATGCGCAGAGGCATGTCCAAGAAAGAAGCGACGGCCGAAAGCCTACGGATCAACCTGGGCCCTGTGTTTCTCACCAGCCTCACGACCGCGATAGGGCTCTTGGGGTTGAACCTAAGCGATGTTCGGCCCTTCAACGACCTCGGAAACATCTCGACCATCGGCGTGACCGCAGCATTCATCTATACGCTCGTCGTGTTGCCACCACTGGTGGCGATTTTTCCGATCCGTGCGGGCAAGAAGCCGATAAGCGAGCGCTCTTCCGTGATCGTCAGCCTTGGCGAGCAGGTCATCGTCAGACGAAAGGGCCTCTTGTGGTTTGGCGGCTTCGCCATCGTGTTTCTGAGCCTGATGGTCACACGCAACGAGCTCAACGACGAGTTCGTCAAGTACTTCGATGAGAGTTTCGCCTTCCGCACCGATACGGACTTTACGAGCGAAAACCTATCCGGCATCTACACCATGGAGCTCTCGCTCAACAGCGGCGAACAAGGCGGCATCTCGAACCCGAGCTTTCTCGCACACGTCGATGCCTTGGCCCGCTGGCTGAGAGACCATCCCGACGTCCACCATGTCTTCACGCTCACCGACACGTTGAAACGTCTCAACAAGAACATGCACGGAGACGACCCCAAGTGGTACGCGCTCCCGAAGGAACGTGACCTCGCCGCGCAATACCTACTGCTCTATGAGATGTCACTGCCTTATGGGCTCGACCTCAACGACACGATCAACGTCGAGAAGTCGTCCACGAGAATGATCGTCACCTGCGACAACGTGACGGCCGCCCGCATGCGCGAGCTTCAGGCGCAGTCTGAGGCTTGGCTTCGCGCCAATACGCCAGAGCACATGTGGACCGTTCCCGCCTCGACCAGCCTCATGTTCGCTCACATCTCCGAGCGCAACATCAAGAGCTCGTTGCTTGGAGCATTCCTCGCCCTCACTCTGATCGCGTTCATCCTCGGTATCGCCTTTCGCAGCGTGAAATTCGGGGTGATCAGTCTCCTACCCAATCTCGCTCCCGCGTTCATGGCGTTCGGTATCTGGGGAATGACGGCAGGAAAGATCGACGTCGGAAACGCGATCGTCACGACCATGGCACTCGGAATCATCGTCGACGACAGTGTCCATTTCTTGAGCAAGTACCTTCGCGCGCGTCGCGAAGGAGGCATGGATGCGCAGGGCGCGGTTCGTTACGCGTTTTCCACGGTTGGCTCTGCGCTGGTGGTGACTTCGTTCATTTTGGTGGCCGGTTTTCTCGTGCTCACGCTTTCCCCATTTGGCCTCAACGCAGGCATGGGGCTTTTGACCGCCATCGTGCTATTGGTCGCGCTCGGCGCGGACCTTCTGTTTCTTCCGCCGTTGTTGATGGAAATCGACAAAGCCCCACGACTACCATCCGAGTCAGGACTGTCCTCGCCTGCGGAGGCACCCGCCCAATGACGATAAGGAGACAACCGATGAGTCGTTTCGTTGCACTAGTGCTGGTTGCGATGTTCATACCTGCCCTCGTGGTGGCCGGCCCCGCCGAAGACAAAGGGTTGGAGATCGCCAAGGAAGCGGATCGCCGCGACACCGGGTTCGGCGACACCACATCCGACATGATCATGATCTTGCGCAACAAGAGGGGCCAAGAAAGCAGGCGCGAGATCGAAATCCGGACCCTCGAGGTCAAAGATGATGGAGACAAATCATTGACCGTCTTCCACAGCCCACGCGACGTTCGCGGAACGGCCCTCCTGACCTACTCGCATGGGTTGGAGCCAGATGATCAATGGCTCTACTTGCCGGCCCTTCGTCGGGTGAAGCGCATCGCCTCGAACAACAAGTCCGGTCCATTCATGGGCTCGGAATTCGCCTACGAAGACCTTTCGTCGCAAGAGGTCGAAAAGTACAAATACAAATACATCAAGGACGAGGAGCTAGATGGAGTCCCTTGTTTTCTGATAGAGCGCTACCCGATCGACAAAGACTCGGGCTACACCAAGCAACAGGTATGGCTCGACAAGGACGAGTATCGGGCGCGAAAAATCGACTACTACGACCGAAAAGGGCAACTGCTCAAGACGTTTACCGCGTCCGAGTACAAGAAATACCTCGACAAGTATTGGCGCGCACACAAGATGATGATGGTCAACCATCAAAACGGAAAGAGCACCGAGCTCACCTGGAGCAACTTCAAGTTCAAGACCGGCCTCAAGGATAGCGACTTCACCCGCACGCGCTTGACGCAGGTGCTCTGACCTAAAACGGGCGCGACGGACAACGCATGCCTGTTTCGACCGTCGTGTGGTTGCTGATGGCTCTGCTTTGCCTCGGGCCTGCAGGGTCGGCGCGCGCCCAAGAGACGCGCGCTGAGCGCATGGAAGAAGCCGACGAGAAGGTGCGCGAGCTTCAAGAGCCGGCGCCTGAAGGCGTCGAGCTCGAGCTCACGAGCCCCGAAACGACTGTCGAAGAGGCTGAATCGAAGGATACCGAGGAGCCTGCTGACGAAGAACCAGAAGAAGAGGAGCCGGAAGAAGAGGGCGAGACCTTTGGCGACCGTTTCAAACGAGGTGACCTGTTCGGGTTCTTCGACGTGCAAGGACGCTTCTTTCCGCAGCCGGCGCTCCCTGCAGCTCCCGGAGCTCTGGTGGTGAACGACTATTGGTTCAACGGCTCGCTCGCTTGGGAGCCGGGGTTCTTCATGAACGTCACCGACTACATGAACTTCGAGTTGATCTTGTTTGGCCGCGTCGATCAGCACGATCGCAACCGCACTCACGGTGACATCCGCGAAGGGTTTTTCGAGCTCTTCTTCAACGAGTGGACGTTCGGTTTC
The DNA here is from genome assembly GCA_041581895.1 of Polyangiales bacterium. GTDB lineage: Bacteria > Myxococcota_A > Polyangia > Polyangiales > Houyiibacteriaceae > SG8-38. The sequence goes on from JBFICQ010000068.1 coordinate 5,788, forward strand.
GGTGTTCACAAGGTGTTTTGGGGCGTCACCGAGTCGCGCCACCTCGTCGACATCATCAACCAGACCGATTTGGTCGAAGATTTCGACACCGACATCAAGCTCGGCCAGGCGATGATCACCACGTCGTATACCAGCGAAAAGGCCGGCATCTTCAGCTTGTTCGTGATGAGCTGGGCACGCCCCCTGGTGTTTCCCGGTCCCTTCGGGCGCCCTACGCTGCCGATTCCGGTCGACAACGGCATACGTGTCTACGAATCGCGCCTCAAGCAAGGCCAAATCGATACTGCGTTCCGTTGGTCCTATGCCATCGCCGGCCTGGACGTGGGCTTGAGCTACTTTTTTGGCACTGCGCGCGAACCCCAGCTTTTCCTAGTGACCGACGCAGCAGGTGTTCCGATCGCGTTTCAGCCCATTTACGAGCTGATTCATCAAGGCGGCCTCGATGCGCAGTACACCATCGAGGGCTTGCTGCTCAAAGTCGAGTCGATCGTGCGAGGCGGCCAGGGCCCGACGTTTGGCGCGGTCACCGGGGGCTTCGAGTACACCTTTTTTCAAGCCGGCGGCAGCATCGTCGATATCGGGGTGATCCTCGAGTACAACTACGACGGGCGCGAAAACAACACGTTCATCGTATTCAACAACGATTTTTTCACGGGAATGCGCCTGACGCTGAGCGATGTCGGAAGCACCGAATTTTTGATCGGTGCGTTCATCGACGTCGAGGATGGGTCTGTGTTCATCGCAGCCGAGGCTGCACGGCGTTTCGGCGAAAACTGGAAGATCCTGCTCGAGGGTCGCGGGTATGTCCCTCAAAGCGGCAACGTGCTCGAATTCTTCCAGAACGACTCCCAAATCCAAATCGACATCGAGTACCACTACTGACGGGCCTAAAATCCCCAGAGTTCGTGGTCCATCTCACAACTCTGTGGGCGCTCACCCTAGATCCTCGTGAGGTGTCGCGCGTCTTTGAGTGAATGCGGACGAAACCCATGGGCAGCGGTCCCCCGGATTTGCCAGAATCGGTGAAAAGGCGGGAAGCAAGCATGCCGGAACCAACGAGGTCGGATTCCCTCACGACACAGTTGCGGGAGCTCGATAGTCTTCAAGAAACTCGCGTTCGCGAGGAAGAGGAAGCACGAATCCAGGCGGCCGAGGAGGCTCGTCGCCGCAAGGAAGAAGAGGCTCAACGCAAGCTCGAGGAAGAAGAAACGCGCCGCCGCGCCGAGGAACAGGCCCGGCTGGCCGAAGAGCAGGCGCGTCAGGAAGAAGAGGAGCGGCGACTCCGTGCCGAAAAGGAGGCAGAGCTTCGCGTGCGGCTTCAAGAGGAGACAAAGGCGCGCGCCGCCGAGCACGAGCGCATGCTCGCGCACGAACGCGAAATGGCCGGGATTCGAGCCATGGAGAGACGGAAGATTCGCAACCGTCGCCTTTTGATCGGGGGTTTGGCGTTTTTCATGATCGGCGGCGCCGCCGGTTACGTGTTTGGAGTCAAGCCTGCGCTCGAGGCCAAAGCACTCGAGGCCGAACGGGCCCGTCAGGCTCAACAGCTCGCGCTCGAAGAGAAAGAGCGTGCAAAAGAGGGCCTGCTCGATGCGCAGCAGCGCGCCGAAGAAGCCGAACGAGCCAAAATGCAGTTCGAGCAAAAGCTCGAGGAACGGGACCAGCGGCTCAAGGAGCGCGAAGCGCGGCTCAAGGAGCGAGCCAAGAACGGGGCCAAGCAGTCTTCGAGTAGGAAGAAGACCGAGGCCTGCGCCCCAGACGACCCGCTTTGCGGTCTCAAGCTCGACTGACGCGCCCTGAGCACCGAGCGATCACGACAACCGGTACGGTGCCAGCTCGTCGCTGAAGTGGCCGTATAGCTTCGTCCAGAACCACAAGCTGAGGCTCGGCGACAAGCGCTCGAGCAACCAGGCCACTTTCCAGAATGAGGGTACGATGACGATCGGTTTGTTGCGATCGATCTGACGTAGCGCTTTTCGAGCGAAGACGTCGACATCCATCGGCCAGACGCGCTCCCAGAGCTCCATGACCTTGCTCTCGGCGCCCTCCTTCAACTTGAGCCGTCCGTAGGCTCCGCCCGTCAAGATCGGGGTGCGAATCGCCCCCGGACAAAGCGCAGACACTTTCACCCCGTGCTCCTTGGCCTCGACTCGAAGTGCTTTGCTGAGCCCGACGACTGCGTGCTTGGTCGCTGCGTAACTGGCAGCCTCACCTGTCGGCACCAGGCCCGCCATCGATGCCGTGTTGACGATGTGCCCTGACCCTTGCCGGCACATCACCGGATACACCGACTGAATGCCATGCGCGACGCCGCGTAGGTTGACGTCGAACACATCGTACCAATCGGACAACGTGTAACCGAGAATGGCACCCCCGACCCCGATACCCGCGTTGTTGAAGAAGTAATCGATGCGTCCGGTGCGCGCGACGGTATCGTCGACGACCCGCTCGAATTGTTCGGCGTCGCGCACGTCGAGCTCGACGGCGGTCGCCTGGCTGCCCGCTTGGCGAATACCTGCGGCGACCTCTTCGGCCAGATCGGTTTGGCGGTCCGCAAGGACTACCTCGGTGCCTCGGTGTCCGAGCACCCGGGCGAAAGCCGCGCCGATTCCGGAAGCGCCGCCGGTGATGAACGCAACTTTGTCGACCATGACTGACCTCTCCTTCGCCGCGATCTGCCTTACGAATGCGGACTCTATCAGAAGCAAAAGCCCGGATGACGCATAACATGCGCCGCGCATTCTTTGCGCGAGGCCCGAATTGCGCAGAACGCCCGGCCGATGATGATTATGTTGAAATGTGGTGATGATTACCAACCGAGAACGCGCGAAGCCCGACTTCGAAGTAGCCATCGTCGGCGCAGGGTTCTCCGGCCTCTGCATGGCGATCAAGCTCAAGGAGGCGGGGATCGACTCGTTTGTCGTGCTCGAGAAAGCCGAAGAGGTTGGGGGGACCTGGCGAGAGAACAACTACCCAGGTTGCGCGTGTGACGTGCAGTCCCACCTCTACTCGTACTCATTTCAGGGAAATGCCAACTGGTCGCGCAAGTTCGCACCTTGGAACGAAATCCAGGACTACATTCTTCAGTGCACCGAGGAGCATGGCCTCCGGCCGCACATACGATTCGGCCATGAAATCGACGAAGCGATCTTCGACGCAGACGCGGGACACTGGCAAATCCGCGCGAAGAACGGCAGCATGGTCACCGCACATGCCTTCGTGCTTGGGACGGGCCCCCTTCACGTACCGTTGAGCCCGGACATCCCCGGTCTTGAAACGTTTCGAGGCAAGGTTTTTCATTCCTCGCGCTGGGACCACGATTTCGACTTCGAAGGCAAGACGGTCGCCTCGATCGGCACCGGGGGTAGCGCCATTCAGTATGTTCCCGAGATCGCTCCCCAGGTGAAGCAGCTCTACGTCTTTCAGCGGACAGCGCCTTGGATCTTGCCGAAGCCCGATCGCGAGTACACGAAGCTCGAGAAACTCTTGTTCCGGCTCTCGCCTCAGCTTCGAAAGCTCCATCGCGGATGGCTCTACGTTCGTAACGAGCTTCGGGTCGTGCCTATCATGAACCCCAAGCTGGCAAGGCCGCTCGAGAAGCTCGCCACCCTCTACATCAAACACTGCGTCGACGATCCGGACCTCGTGAAACGGCTCACGCCCGACTACACGATCGGTTGCAAGCGCGTGCTCCTCTCCAACAACTACTATCAGACGTTCAATCACTCGAACGTCGCGCTCGTTACCGACGCCCTAACCGAGATCAAAGAAAACAGCGTCGTAACCGCCGACGGCGTCGAGCGGCCGGTAGACGCGATCATCCTCGGCACCGGCTTCGAGGCCGACCCCAGGAACTATTTGGATAAGCTCACGATCAAGGGCCTTGGCGGGCGCGAGCTGCTGACGCAATGGGAAAATGGCGCGGAGGCCTATCTCGGAATCACGGTGGCAGGCTTTCCGAACATGTTTGAGCTGGTTGGGCCGAATACGGGCCTCGGCCACAACTCCTTGCTCTTCATGATCGAGTCGCAGGTGCACTACATCGTTCAATGCCTGAAGCTTTTGCACAAGAAGAAGGCCAAGTACATGAACGTCCGAACGCCCGCGCTCCGGCGCTACAACGAAGAGCTCGAGCGAAGGCTCGAGGACACGGTCTGGACCTCGGGCTGCAAGAGTTGGTACACGCAAGAAGACGGCAAGAACATCGCCATCTGGCCGGGCTTCTCGTTTCGCTACCGCGCCCGTACGCGAGCCGTGGAGCCAACGCACTACGTATGGACGCCGTACCTGGAACGGGCTACCGTCCGTGGCCATGGCCGAGACTCATATCCGCACCGAGATCGACATCCAAGCCCCGCCTTCGGTGGTGTGGGCAGTGTTGACTGACTTCGCGGGTTTCCACGAATGGAACCCGATGGTCGTAGCTGCCGAAGGGCCGGCTACCGAGGGAAGCATCGCAAAGCTTCACTACCGATCGAACGTCGGCCTGCACCTACGCTTCAAAGTGCGCATCACGCGCTCGGACCCCGAACGAGAGCTTCGCTGGGTCGGCTCGCGGCTCAGCGTCAGCGGCGAGCATTACTTCCAACTGATGGCCGCGGGCTCAGGCACCCATTTCGTGCACGGCGAAGTGTTCCGCGGGCTCTTGGCGGGGCCGCTGGGGTTCTTGTTCCGTGACCAGGTCCCCGTATTCGATACGTTCAATCGCGCTCTAAAAGACGTCGCAGAGCACCGGCTGAAGACGGCGGGCCTCGCACCTACGGATGGTACAGGGCAAGCCCGACCGTAATCCCCGACCCCACCGTCACGAACAGCACGTGGCGGGCGTCGCCAAACTGACCGGTCCGCATGCTGCTTTCGAGCGCGGCAATCGGGCCGGCTGTGTGCACGCCGGCAAAGCTCTCGTCGACCATCGCCACCCGATCCGCCGGGACACCGAGCGCCTGGCTGAATGCATCGGAAAAACCTGCAGGCGTCGGGCTTGGGATGAAGAGGTCGATGTCGTTGACGTCGAGTCCCGCGCTCTCGAGGAACGGACCGACCGATGCCAATGCACACTCGGCACATCGCGCTGCGTAGCCCTCTCCTTGGTCGATGTGCAAGACATTGGTGCCGGGCTCCAGGCCGGGAACCACATCGGCGACGACCTGTGGAATTGGACCTTCCTCCCAGCTCATCTCGGCTTTGAGCAAGTGCTTGTACTCGGAGAAGGTCGCAAAGGCGAACCGAGAGAAGCCCTTGGTTTCGTCCTCGCTACGCGAGAGCAGCACCGCGCCGCCGAACGCAGCGAACGGGAACTTGGTGCTCCCGCTTCGTGACACACGACCAGCGCTACCGACCAGGCCGAACGGAAAGTCCCAGTTGCTCCCGCGCTCTGGATCGGCATCCGAGGTCACGACGATGCCGACGTCGACCGCGCCCGAGGTCAGGAACCCATCGAGAATGTGAATGCCTGTAAGAACACCGACCGCGCCATTCACGACGTCGAACGAGAAGGTCCCGTGACCGCCCTCGAGGGGCGGATCCGGGTTTGCGCCGATGTCCTCTTGGATGATCGAGGCCACTGCCGGCTCACCGATGTTGTTGTCGCGATAGATGCCGGCGTTGATCAGAAAGTCGATGTCGGCTGCCGTGCGACCCGCACGCTCGAGACAAGCTTGAGCGGCGTCATCGGCTAGTTTGATTGCGCCCGTGCCTCCGAGTCGCCGTCGGGGACGAGACGTGCTGGCAGCCTCAATCTTCGTTCCCATACCGATCCAGAATCTCTTCGACGGGGAAGATCAAGACGCCAACCTCGAGCCCAGATGCAAACGAGATCAGCATGATGGTGTCGCCTCTATTGAAGCGCTTTTCGCCGAGGTACTTCCGCAACGCGACGAAATGGGTGGTCGAAGACGTGTTGCCGAACTCATTGACCGTAACCACCACGCGCTTTGGCTGCACACCTAGACGCTCACCGATCTCTCTGGCGCCACGCTCGATGGCGCGTGCAGAGGTCTGGTGAGGGATGATGTAATCGATGTCGCCAAAGCTGTAGCCCGCGGCATCTAACGCCTCTTTCAGCAAGAGCGGGGACTCGGAGATGGCGACTTGGTGAATCTGCCGGGCCTTGGTGAACATTGAAGCGCCAGGCCCAACCTTGCTGGGCGCGCCGAGGCAGAGCCGACTGTGCTCGGAAAGCGTGGTGAAGCCGGCTACCGCGATGTGATCGGTTTCGCTCTCGGCGCGTTCGACGATCACGGCCGTCCCTGCATCGCCGAGGGTCAGGGAAGCAAGTTGATCGCTGAGCACCCAGCGGACCTGCTTCGCGGCGTTCTGGCCGAGGTTCGAGATGCATTCGCCGCTCACCGCCATGCCTCGCTTGATGACGCCTCGTCGGATGAAATCGTGCAGAATGAAAACGCCGGTCATCATCCCTGCGCATGCATTGGAGATGTCGAAGTTGATCGCCCGGTGTGCGCCGATCGCGTCTTTGATGCTCAGGCTCAGCGGTGCCTCCCACTGATGCCGAAGCCCTCCTTTGTAGCGACTGATGCTGCAATTGATCAGCATCTCCAGGTCCTCGGGGTCGTAGCGCGAGTGCTCGAGGCAGTCCCTCGCTGCCCCAACCGCAAGCGTGTAGGAGTCTTCCCCTTCCGAGCAGACGTGCCGCTGGTGAATCCCCGTCAGGCGCTCGAGCTGGATGTGCGTATTGTGACGCGTGCTCTCCATCAACTCCTGCGTGGTCAGGATGCGCTCGGGGATCTTCCAACCGATGCTTTCGATGCGCGTCGGGATTGCCGGGCTTCCATCGGCCAGAGTTCCGACGCCCGCCTCGAGAATCATCCCATGGTCCATCTGCACAGCGTGCCGCTCCCTCGCCATCGGGGGACCCTACCCCAAAAGGGGTTTTCGGGCACCTGCCCGCGTCCTGTCTTCGGTAGCGTTGGCATTCTTAGCCGGTCACGACCTAACCCGCATGGCCGGCGGTCGCCTACGCCGCATCGTGCTTTTGTTCGTTGCGCTTTGCCGACCCGACCTTATGGCTAACTTACCAACGACAGACCGTGAGCGTTGGTAAGGAGCAGATAGCTTCAGCAACGAGCATTGACGTAAGGAGGCGGCCATGGCGACACAAATCGTAAGCGGGATGGACCTTGACAAGCTCGAGGCGTTCCGAACGGCGCTTCGCCAAAATCCCGTGATCCTGGGGCTAGGCGCGCACGGCGTCTGGGAGGGTCACTCCGGGCGCAGCACGGTCCATATCGGGCCTTATGAGCTCGGTGGCGAGCACATCGACCGCGAGACGCGGCACTACACGATTCCTTACGGAGCATGGAAAGAAGTCGAAGAAGAGATCGGGTTCGTTGGGCCAACCGACCGTGCTGAGCCTGTCGAGATGGCTCTCGGTGCAGTCGCAGCCTGCCTTTGCAACAGCATTGCGCTGAATGCACCGCGCAACGGGATCAAGCTCGAAGGGCTCGAGATCGACGTGCATGCCGACGTCGACCCCAGCGTGCTATTCGAGGTCAAAGGGCCCGAGTCTCACACCTCCTGTATGCCGAAGATCACCACCAAGGTGAAGGTCAAGGGAGACATCACGGACGCGCAGCTCGAAAAGATCAAAGAGCTAGTCCATTACTCACCGGTCCACGGCATGGTGGAATACGCCAACACCGTGGAAGCCAACGTCGTTAGGGCGTAACCCATACGCTTCTGCCCGCTGCGTTGGCGGCGGGCAGAAGCGGTTTTGATCATGGTCAAGGTACTCCTGCTTTTCGGGACCCCGATCGACTCGCGGGCTTTCGACCAGCACTTCACCGAGGTGCACCGGCCTTTGATGGCCAACGTTCCGGGGCTCGAGGCTTTGCACGTCAATGCCGTCGCTGGCGCGGCGAAGGGCAAGTCGCCTTTCCACCTCATCGCGGAGCTGCACTTTGCATCCGAGGACGCGATGCAGCGCGGGCTCAACTCCGAGCCCGGCCAGAGGATGGCGCGGGATTTCGCCACCTTTGCGTCTGGCGGAGTAACGGTTTTGTTTTGCCACTCGAGTGTCAATTGATCGTGTCGTTCGGTGCGCGGCAGTAAAGTCTATTGCCAACTAGACGCATTCGTTTCGTTTCGCCTAGTCACCTTGCGCAAATTCTTCGGCGCGAAGTCGCGGCGCGAGCGTTGAAGAATTACGTATGGACAGTCGTAGTCGTCGGCGACAGCCTCGTCCGTTCGAGAGCGCTGCGGCGCACGAAGCCGGTCCGCTCTCTTTTCCAACGTCTACGAAAGGAACA
>JBFICQ010000069.1:0-13916 GCA_041581895.1 Polyangiales bacterium
ACCCGCCTGCTTCAGGCGTACCGCGACCTCGTCATCCTCCGCTGCGATGATCTGGGGGTTCCATCCTCCAACGTCTGCGAGCGCGGTCGCGCGAATCATGACGTTGCCGCCAAAGCTGGTTGTCGGACCGACGGGACCTAGGTGCCATTCGACATCGCAAATCCTGTTATAGATCGATCGCTCAGGGTAGCGCTCCTTGACGTATCCACAGACGGCGGCCACCTGAGGGTTGCGTTCGAGCTCGGCCGCTGCGGTTTCGATCCAGCCAGCGTCCACTTCGCAGTCTCCGTCGACGAATTGGACGTACTTCACGCTTGGGTGGTCTTTGCGCAGTCTTTCGAATCCGGCATTACGGGCCCGCGCAGCGGTGAAGGGCTTCGACATGTCGAGATCGACGACCACGGCGCCGCGCTCGGCGGCCCGCTCGCGACTGTCATCGGTCGATCCCGAGTCCACGTAGACGACCGGCCTTCGCCCATCCGACACCGAACTAAGCGCGAGAAGCAATCGTTCGCCCTCGTTTCGACCGATCAAGACGACACCGACACGCGATTCACTCATGCGTCACAAAATAGCCGTGGAGGCGCGTTAGTCGAATCTAACCGTTCGCACCGCGTTGGTGGCCGCTTCGTCGATGTCGAACACGACGTCGATGGGCTCGTTGCCAAGCCACTTCACGAGCAGATCCTCGTAGAAATCCGATTCGATATCACCCGATTGGCCGCCGGGTAGCTGATAGGTGCACTTCGGTCCGGATGGCAACGCTTCGCATACGAAACGGGTCGAGGGGCCGGCGCGCTGCACCAGATCTCTCGGGTCGGGATTGGCCACGTCGACAGTGAAGAGCCCACCATCGTTCGCGAAGAGGGGCTCATCGGGAGGCGGGTTGTTGTACTGCGTCACGCCAAACGCAGAAAGGTCTGATTCGAGCTCCAGACCGTGCAGGCGACCCCAGGCCCAGGCGGTCTCGTCGCCACCGAGATTGCTCACCAGGAAGTTGCCCACCAAGTCGAGGGCATCCCCCATGACCTGGAACTTGTCCTCGACCTCTACGGTGGCTGGGTTATCCCAGTACACGTCGCCGGCCACGAGCTCGGCCGGATTCACGACCGAGTAAAAGACTGCAATGCTCGGCTTCCTCGAGCTCGGCGTATAAAACGAAGGAGCAAATTCGTTCTCCTCGATCTGAAAACGGATCTCGTTGAGTGCCGTGTGGAACGCGGTGCAGCCTGAGGCCTCGCGAAGCACCGCCGGGTTGGTCACCAGCGGCGAAAAATCGGCGTTGGTCCCCTCGAGGCCAGTGGGGCAGGTGTAGTTCCAAGTCTCCAAAGCATTCACGACCCGCTGTGCCTCCGGCGTGAGCACCGTTTGAGCATCGTTGGCGATCGCGAGAATCCCAGGCGTCATTTCCTGGCCTATGAGCGAGTACACGTCGCTCACGATCGCGTCCATCGTGTCGGTCGTATGCTCGGCACCGAAGCTCTCAATCAACTCGACGATTTGGGCGTGCCGAAAGCCGGCGGCCGCTTCGACCTGATATGGTGCATCGAAGTCATTGGTGGGATCGCCATCAAAGAGCGCCCCCGTCATGTCGTTGTTGGCGGTGGCGATGTAGCCCTCGGCAGGATTGAAAGCCTGGGGGAGCTCCTCCAAGCCGAAAAAAGGCGCCGCCGTCCACTCGTAGTCTCCTCTGCCGTCGAGGGGAAGCCAGGGTGGGGCGGGACCGTCGAGGTTGGTCGCCCAGGTTCGCCGGGGAAGGCGGTTGTAGGGGAACCATCCGATGTTGCCTTCGAGGTCGATGACCACGACGTTTTGCCCAATCGTGGTGATGTTTTCCAATGCAACACGCGCCTCCGCGACATTGGTAGCGGTTGCCAGCTCGGTGAGGAAATTGATGTCGGTGTCGGTGTCGTTGCCAGTCCATCGGAGCGTGACGGCAGTGCCGTTGTCGACGTCGATCTCACGAACCGCACCGTGGTGCGGAACGAAGAGGAGCTCTCGTTCTTCGGTGCTCCCATCGTTGAAGCTAACGGGGAATGAAACTCGGGTGAACGGAACTTCGCGCCCTTGAAACATCACACCGGTCGGGCTTCCGCCCCCGTCGGTGACCAGCTCTTCCACGTAAACGTCGCTAAAATCGAATACCGTGGTGGTGAGGCCCCATGCGATGCTCTCGTTTTGGCCGACGATGACCCAGGGGAGCCCTGCAAAGGTGGTCCCCGCGGTATGAATCTCCCCGCTGCCATTGGTCGTGCCATCGAGGTGCGCGAGGTACCAAGTGGCCGGCTGACTCATCCCGAGGTGGGGGTCGTTCGATAGGAGCGCGTTGCCATCGACGGTCCTCTCGGGCGCGACGACCCAGTTGTTCGAACCAACTTCGACGCCGAGCTGCCCCGAACCAAACAGAAGGTGCCTCAACTCTCTAGACGCAGCCAACTTGCTTCGTAGCTTCTCGAGCGCAGGCAGGAAGCGCTCACGAAGGGCGGGACGCCACCGAGCATTGGGCGCTGCTCGCTTCGGCGCGAGCGCAGCTTGCGGGGCAGGTGGCTGCCAACCCGGCGCTAGAATCGACGACTCTTTGAGGGGGCGGCGGCTCCAGAGATCGGAAAACTTGTTGTCATCGTTGATCGCCGCGCGCGCGAGGCCGGCGTCGACTTGAGACCCCTCATCGTTCGTCAGGTTCTCGACCAACGCCAATACGGTCGCGATGCTGTCCTCCGGTGTCCACTCCGGTACTCGGTCAGGTCCATAGTCGAGTGGTGGGTTCGAAAGCTCGCGCGGAAACGGGGCATCCCCGCTGCGCGCTTCCTCGATCCACTGGTTCACTCCAGCGCTGTAGGCCTCGAGCAACGCTCGGGTCTTGGGGCTGGCCTGCTCGAGCAAGAATTCCTCGCCTGGCTGACCTTCACGGGTCGAAAAAAGCGCACGCGTATCGGCTGCGACCCCCGGAACATCGAGGAGCTCGGCCAGACCTTTTGGAAGGATGTCTGCCAGTCGCCCGGTCGAGAAGCGACGACGGATGTCCATCTGCACGAAGCGCTCCTTGGCGTGGTAATAGCCGAGCACCATCGCGCAGTCTTCATCGGTTGCGCAGTCGGCGTTCAGGATGTCGTACTCATCGAAATAGGCCGTCGCATCGGGTGGCCATTCGAGGTCCCCGGTCGTGCCCCCAGTGCCGGAATCGCTGCCCTGATCATCACCGCAACCAGCGGCCAAGAGAGTAAAGGCCACGAAACAAGAAGAAAGTCGACGCATGCAAAACCTCACAGGATGGATGGCGCGGGACCATACCTTGTTTGAGCGATAACCGCACGCGACGATGACCGATGATAAGCTGCCGACCGAGGAGGTTTCATGAAGCGGATTTCAGCCGTCCTTTGCTTTGGAATGCTCGCCGGGTGTGGCGGCGGCAGCGCGGTGCCGATGGCACCGGAGAGGTCCCCCCACTTCGACCCGGTGACTGCCAATCTGCACCTCGGTGGCACGCTGTACGCTTACGTCGACATCGACGGCGACGCCGAGCGTGCGGCGGATTTCCTTCTCTCGATCGCTCGGGACCTGCCTACGCCTCCGCGGTCCGGTGATTCTCGGAGGCTCGGTGCGGCAAACCTGGTTCGTGCGTTGGGTCTCGACAATCTGCGCGCCGTTGGGTTGAGCTCCTACGAAAAGACGCCGCTGTACCACAACCGAACGTTCATTCGCTACACCGGCCCGCGGAAGGGGCTTCTCAAAGCGTTTGGGGATGAGCCGGCGGAGCTGGAGCTCCAGACGATCGCTCCAAGAGGCGCAGACCTCGTGTGGGAGCAGCAAGTCAATCTAAAGGTAGTCATCGACATCGTTCGCACGCTAGGGGAGCGCGGCATTGGAGCGTCCCCGGCGCGGATCGACGAGCTGCTTGCCGAACCCCTGTTCGATCTCGACATCACCATTGGCGAGGTCATAGACCGACTCGATACGACAGCCGGCTTGATCTTGGAAGTCGACAAAGCGCGCGTCATGCGAATCCCAGGGGAGTCATTCTGGTTTCCTTTCACCGAGTTCTTGTTCCAGATCGACGGGCTCGGAGATCTAGTCGACGCGATCGCCACGAAGGCTGCGATCAGTCCATTCATCCGGGCAGACCGAACGAATCAATGGCTGATCATTCGCCCCAGCATCGAGCTGCCACCTCCTTGGAATGCGTACGAACCGAGCTTGATCAAAGACATCGAGACCGGACGCATGTACGTGGTCAGCAGCCCCGATTACCTCACCAGGTGCCTTCTGCAAGAGAGCGATCTCACTGCCACGGCGGATTTCGAGAGAGCCTTCGATGAGCTTCCTACGATAGGAAACGGAATGGTCTTCGTATCGCCGCAGCTGACACGTGAGATGCACGCGGCGCTCGACCGTGTGATCAACGATAGAGGATCGAGCATCGCCACGACGATTGTCCGGTTCCTTCTGCCCGATGCCGGTTTGCCGATCGGATGGGTCGGCGTGAACCGAAACGACGGAGTGTTGCTGACCTCGAACTCGTCGTCGTCCCACAAGTCGACTCTCATTACTCTGGGTTACGTCGCGCTGCTTCCCGCGATCGCGGTCCTCGGCGCATCGAGGCTCGACTCCGATCCTGCCTCTGGGACGCCTCCGCGGCCCTTCGATTGATCCGAATTAGAAGCGCCGAGCGGGTCAGACCCGCTCGGCGTATCGCAAGCTAGTTCTGCGGCTATGGTCGTTGGTAACGGCGAATCGCCAAGGACAAGACAAGAAAAACACCGGCGAGCGTGCTTTGCCGAGCCACCCCGACACGAGAGCCGTGAAAGCCGCCCCCCTCCAAAAAGCCAAGAACAAGCGGCGCACCCCCCGGAGCGCCGGTTTAGAGCATGACACAATAATACCGGATTTGTCTATTCTGAACGGATTGCTTTTCGAGGGATAGCTACGGTTTGACAGCCCGCCTAACTCAAACAATCGTCGTGATCTCGGACACTTAAGCCCTAAAAGCTCAATCGGGGGCGGGAAGATCCGAGCTACCCATCAGGTAGATGTCGACCGCGCGAGCGGCGCCGCGTCCCTCCCCGATGCCCCAAACGACCAGCGATTGGCCACGCCGGCAATCACCGGCGGCAAACACGCCCTCCGTGCTGGTGGCATAGTGACCGTACTCCGCTTTGAAGTTGCTGCGCGGGTCTCGCTCGAGGCCGAGCCTCTCCGCCAAGGTATCCTCCGGGCCGAGAAAGCCCATCGCCAAAAGAACGAGGTCCGCATCGAATGTTTCTTCGGAGCCTGGGACCTCGGTCATTTGCCATTTGCCCGCATCGTCTTTGGTCCAATCGACGCGCACGGTCTCGATCCCGGCCACGTTGCCTCGGCCATCGTTCAAAAAACGTTTGCTGAGGACACGAAACTCGCGCGGGTCCTTCCCGAACTTCGCGGCGGACTCCTGATGTCCGTAGTCGACTCGGAAGATCACCGGCCACTCCGGCCAGGGATTGTCTGAGGCACGCTCGTCCGGTGGCCGCGGCAAGAGCTCGAAATTCACCAAAGACGCACAGCCGTGTCGCATCGAAGTGCCGATGCAGTCGGTACCGGTGTCGCCGCCGCCGATCACGATGACTCTTTTGCCTTCCGCGCTGATGTAGTGGCCGTCCTCGTGCTTGCTGTCCAACAAGCTTTTCGTGTTGTTGAGCAAGAACTCCATTGCGAAGTGGATGCCTTTGAGCTCGCGGCCCGGAATCGCAAGGTCGCGTGGTCTCGTTGCACCACACGCGAGCACGAGCGCGTCGTTTTCATCACGCATTCGATGCACGTCGACGTTCACTCCGACATGCGCATTGGTCACAAACTGCACACCTTCCTCGCGCATGATATCGACTCGGCGATCGACGATGCTTTTGTCGAGTTTCATGTTGGGGATGCCATACATCAAAAGGCCCCCTATGCGATCATCGCGCTCGTAGACGGTTACCGTATGGCCGGCGCGGTTTAGCTGTTGGGCGCAAGCCAGCCCCGCCGGGCCGCTTCCGACGACGGCGACCTTCTTGCCGGTGCGCTCTTCCGGCGGCTCCGGTTTGATCCAACCTTCGGCGAAACCCCGGTCTACGATCGCGTTTTCGATGTTCTTGATCGTGACGGCTGGCTCGATGATCGCAAGAACACACGCGCCTTCACAGGGAGCGGGGCAAGTGCGACCTGTGAACTCGGGGAAGTTGTTGGTTTTGTGGAGTCGGTCGAGCGCCTCGCGCCACCGCCCTCGATAGACCAGGTCGTTCCACTCGGGGATCAGGTTGTCGATTGGGCAGCCGGTGGCCGATTGGCAAAAGGGCACCCCACAATCCATGCATCGCGCACCTTGCTCGCGCAGCTGCTCCTCCGGGACGTCGACGAGGAACTCGTCCCACGTCTCCAGCCGTTTGAGCGGGTCGACATACGGCACCGCATCGCGCGGAAACTCTTTGAAACCGGTCGGCTTACCCATCGTTACCTAGCTCTATCACTCGGCGACATCTCTCTCGTCGAGGTCCGGAGGTTTGGAGGTTCGTCGCCCCACATCGCCCTCGACGAAAGTCGCAGCGTGTCCAAACTCGGCACGTTCGCGCAACACTCGCTTGTAGTCCACGGGCATGACCTTCACGAAGTCGCCCACGAATGAATCCCACCGTGCGAGCACGCGCTCGGCTGTCTTGGACTTGGTGTAGTGAAGATGCTCTTCGATGAGCTTTCGCACCTCCGCGATTTCTTGCTCGTCCTCCAAGGGGTCCAGGTCGACCATGTCTTGGTTGCATCGACTCGGGAAATCGCCCTCGGTATCGAGGACGTAGGCGATGCCGCCACTCATGCCGGCAGCGAAGTTTCGCCCGGTGCGACCGAGGATGACGGCTCGGCCTCCGGTCATGTATTCGCACGCGTGATCGCCCACTCCCTCGATCACCGTCCAGGCCCCGGAGTTCCGGACGCAGAACCGCTCGGCCGCTCGACCGCGGAAAAACGCTTTGCCCTTTACCGCGCCGTAGAGCACGACATTGCCGACGATCATGTTTTCGGCGGGGATGAACGTGCTCTCTTCCGGCGGATAGACGATCAATCGACCGCCTGATAGGCCCTTGCCGACATAGTCGTTCGCATCGCCCTCGAGCTCCAGAGTGACGCCTTTGGCGAGCCAAGCTCCGAAGCTCTGACCAGCCGAGCCCTTCAACTTGAAGTGAATCGTATCGTCCGGCAGCAGGTCCTCGCCCCAAGCCTTGGCAATTTCGTGGCTGAGCATCGTGCCCACCACACGATTGGTGTTCTTGATGGGGAACTCAGCGCGCACCTTTTCGCCGCGTGTGATCGCCGGGCGCGCCGCCTCGATCAGTTGATTGTCGAGCGCTCGCTCTAGCCCGTGGTCCTGCGCCTGGGTGCAATGGACCTCGACGCGATCGTGCGGCTTCACCGCTGGCGTGAGAATGGGCGTGAGATTGATCCCGCGAGCCTTCCAATGCGTGATGGCATCGGCCGTCTCCAACATGTCGACTCGCCCGATCATCTCGTTGATGGTGCGAAATCCTAGGCGCGCCATGAGCTCGCGGGCCTCTTCGGCGACCATGAACAAGTAGTTGATTACGTGCTCCGGCTCGCCAGCGAACTTCTTTCGAAGCTCTTCGTCTTGGGTCGCGATTCCGACCGGACAGGTGTTGAGGTGACACTTTCGCATCATGATGCAGCCAAGCGCGATCAAAGGAGCCGTGCTGAAGCCCATCTCTTCGGCGCCCAAAAGTGCGGCAATCACGACGTCTCGCCCGGTCTTCATCTGCCCGTCAGCCTGCAAGACGAAACGGCTTCTCAAATCGTTGAGCACGCAGGTTTGATGCGTCTCTGCAATGCCGAGCTCCCAAGGCAGACCCGCATGCTTGATCGAGGTCAGCGGCGAGGCGCCGGTGCCGCCATCGTGCCCGCTGATGAGAATGTGGTCCGCGTGCGCCTTGGACACTCCGGCAGCAATGGTGCCTACACCAACCTCGCTCACCAGCTTCACGCTGATCCGCGCCGCCGGATTGCTGTTCTTGAGATCGTGGATGAGCTGCGCCAGATCCTCGATCGAATAGATATCGTGGTGCGGGGGTGGGCTTATCAGGCCGACCCCCGGGGTCGAATGCCGAACAGCCGCGATTTTCTCGTCCACTTTGCGCCCCGGCAGCTCACCGCCTTCGCCTGGCTTCGCGCCTTGGGCCATCTTGATCTGGAGCTCGTCGGCGTTTGTGAGGTAGTTGATCGTGACGCCAAAACGGCCTGAAGCGACCTGCTTGATCGCGGAACGCTTCGGGTTCATCGACCCGTCGGCAAGCGGGAGATACCGCTCTGGGTCTTCACCCCCCTCGCCGGTGTTCGACTTGCCGCCGAGCTGGTTCATCGCCACCGCCAGCGTCGAATGTGCCTCAACCGAGATCGAACCGAAGCTCATCGCACCGGTCGCAAAGCGCTTCACGATCTCGCTGGCGGGCTCGACCTCCTCGAGAGGAATGCGGTTGCCCTTCTTGAACTGAAGTAAGCCTCGCAAGGTGCATTGTGCGATCGCGCTCTGGTTCGCGTGCTTCGCGAACTCTTTGTAGGCTTCCCTGCTGTTGCTGCGGGCGGCAACCTGCAAGGTAGCGATGGCCTGTGGGTCCCACATGTGTCGCTCGCCGTTGGCTCGCCAATGAAACTGTCCGTCATTGGGCAAGATCGG
Source organism: Polyangiales bacterium (assembly GCA_041581895.1). Classification (GTDB taxonomy): domain Bacteria; phylum Myxococcota_A; class Polyangia; order Polyangiales; family Houyiibacteriaceae; genus SG8-38. The sequence goes on from JBFICQ010000069.1 coordinate 8,687, forward strand.
AAGCTGGATCTCGTCCTCTTGCGGATACCCAAGCGCGTGTCGATCGACGAGCTCCTGCGCAAGCACGTTGAACCCGACGCCCTCGATGCGGCTCGCAGTCCCGGCAAAGCACATTTCCACCACGGCCGAGTTCAACCCTACCGCTTCGAAGATCTGAGCTCCTTTGTAGGACTGGAGCGTCGAGATGCCCATCTTGGCGAACACCTTGAGCATCCCTTTGGCGACGGCTTTTCGGTATCCCAGCACGATGCTGTCGTCATCTGGGAATGTCTCTGAATCGAGCGCGTCTCGTCGGCGCTCCTGCCACAGCGCTTCGAAGGCCGCGTAGGGATTGATTCCGTCGGCGCCGTAGCCGACCAAGCAACAATGGTGATGAACCTCGCGAGCCTCCCCGGTCTCCACGATGAGCCCCACGAGGGTGCGTTTCTCTGCCCGAACTAAGTGATGGTGAACCGCTCCACACGCGAGCAGAGCGCTCACGGGAATGCGATCTTTTCCGATCGCGCGGTCGGTCAACACGACGACGCTGTAGCCGTCGTCGATTGCCTCTTCGGCCTCTCGTTGAATGCGCTGCAAGGCGGGCCTGAGGCCCTCTGGACCCTCGGAACGAGGCCACGTGATGTCGATGATCTTGCTCCGCCAACCGCGGACATCCATCGCCTTGAGCGCAGAAACCTCTTCATTGGTCAAGATCGGGTGAGGAATGCGAAGCCGATGCGCATGCTCTGGAGTCGTATCGAGCAGGTTGCGTTCCGGGCCGACGTAGCACTCGAGCGCCATGATGACCTCTTCGCGGATCGAGTCGATCGGCGGGTTTGTCACCTGAGCGAACAGTTGCTTGAAGTAGTCGTACAGCAGCCGAGGCTGGTCGCTCAGCACCGCAAGCGCGGCGTCGTTTCCCATCGAGCCGACAGGATCACGCTTCTCGTGAATCATCGGGCCCAACATGAACTGCAGCGTTTCGGTGGTGTACCCAAACGCCCTCAGGCGGGCCATCAGCGTTTCCGGATCGAACCCATGCGCATCGCCGGGTCGCTCCAACTCGCTCAAACGAAGTCGCTGCTTCCGGAGCCACTTGCCATACGGCCGTCGCGAGGCGATGTCCTCCTTGAGCTCGTCATCTGGAATCATACGCCCCTGCTCGAAGTCGATGAGGAACATGCGGCCCGGCTTCAGACGCCCTTTGTGCTTCACCGTTTCAGGCGGCACTGGAAGCACGCCGACCTCCGATGCCATGATCACCCTGTCGTCGTGAGTCAGGTAGTAACGGCTCGGTCGCAGGCCATTACGGTCGAGCACCGCGCCGATGTATGTACCGTCGGTAAACGCGATGGACGCAGGACCGTCCCACGGCTCCATCAGGCACGAATGGAACTCATAGAAGTCGCGCTTCTCCTGGGGCATGTGCTCGTGCCTCTGCCAGGCCTCCGGGATCATCATGACGGCGGCCTGGGGCATGGTGCGCCCACCCATGTAAAGAAACTCGAGCACGTTATCGAACGTCCCCGAGTCGGAGCAATCCGGCTCCGTGACGGGGAAGAGCTTGCGCAAATCCTTACTGAACAGCTCGCTTTGGACGACTCCTTGGCGCGCCTGCATGAAGTTCATGTTGCCGCGCAGAGTGTTTATTTCGCCGTTGTGACTCAGGCAACGGAGGGGCTGCGCGCGGTCCCACGAGGGAAACGTGTTCGTCGAAAACCGTGAGTGCACCATCGCGAGGTGCGTCTCGTAGTCCGGATCGGTCAGATCTGGATAAAAGGACAAAACCTGATCACAGGTGAGCATGCCCTTGTAGATGATGGTCTTGCTCGAAAGCGAGCAAGCATAGAGCATGGAACGCTGCTCGAGGCTTGCATCGACTCGCAGCTGATTCGCGGCGTGCTTGCGAATGATATAGAGCTGCCTTTCAAACGCCTGCTGGTCCACTTCACCCGCGGGGTCACTCGCAGCGACGAAGAGCTGCTCGATGTGCGGCATGCTCTGTAGCGCGGTAGGCCCGAGGTTGGCTTCTTCTGGCTCGGTCGGCACGACGCGCCAACCCAGAAACTCTTGTCCTTGCTCGGCGATGACTCGCTCGAACGTCTCCTTGCAGTAGGCCCGCTCTCGTTCATCGGACGGCAGGAAAATGTTACCAACGCCGTACCGGCCACGCGGAGGCAGCTCGACGCCGAGCTCCTTGGGAGCGACGCGTCGAAAGAGCTTGTCGGGGATCGCCGTCAAGATGCCGGCCCCGTCGCCCGTGTTCTTCTCGGCGCCGCGCGCGCCACGGTGATCCATGTTGCGCAGGATGCGGTCGGCATCCTTCACGATCTGATGGGAGGCCTGCCCCTTGATCTGTGCGACGAACCCGACACCACACGCGTCCTTCTCGTAGGCCGGGTCGTAGAGGCCGTGTTTTTCAGGGAGTCCGTACTTCATGTTCGCGTGATCTTCGGGGGGTTAGTTTTGATCCCTCGCGCGAGGGGATTGTCCCCTCTCGTTGGAGACTAAGAAGCTTGGCGGGTTTCGGGGGTATCGCCTTTGCGGCGAGGGCGCTTGCGGCGCTTGGGTTCACCGGCAGGCTCACCGGCCGGGAGGGCCACCTCGACCCTCTCCGTGCGGGTCGAAAGCACTACCATAGTTTCGGTGCCTGCGACCCCGTCCATCGACCGGATGCGGCTGATGAGCCCCTCCAGGTCCGTGGTGTTCCGCGTTTTTACCTTGAGAAGGAGGGTATGGCCACCGGTGACGTGATGGCACTCCATCACCTGGAGCACCGAGTCCACCCACTCCTCGAACGCGCTCAGGTGCGTGGGGCTGACAATCGAGACGCCGATGAAGGCGGAGATGTCGAGCCCGACCTTCCGCGCGTCGAGTAGGGCATGGTAACCCTTGATGATCCCCGCCCCTTCGAGCTTACGAACGCGCTCCATCACCGACGGCGCGCTGAGGCCGACTTGTTGTCCGATCTCTTTCAACGACCGCTTGGAGTCGCGTTGCAGCTCGTCCAGCAGCTGGCGATCGATCTCATCAAGAGCGTATGTTTCTCCTAACTTCATTAGGCCAGAACCCGAATTAGCCTAATAGATAGGGTGCCTGCTCCCTCCTGTCAAACGAACATTGCTTGCGGGAGCCGATGTATTGTAAATTGAAGTGTAAATAGAATATTTTGTTCTAACGGCTGCGAAACTATGGAATTCCCTAGCCCTAGGGGTCCTTTGGACCTGTCTGCGTTCTCCACCCCACCCAAGCCCGCTCCACCCAAGCGCATCGGCCGCTACGAGCTTCGCTTCGAGCTGGCTTCGGGGGGAATGGCCAGCGTCTACCTGGCACGCGCCGACGGGGCACCCGGCTTCCAAAAGCTGATCGCGTTGAAGCGCATTCATTCGCATCTGGCGACGGAGAAAGAATACGTCGAGATGTTTCTCGACGAGGCGCGGATCGCTTCGCGCATCACGCACGCCAACGTCTGCAGCGTATTCGACTTCGGCGAAGCAGACGGCGAGTACTACATCGCGATGGAGTATCTCGTTGGAGAGCCTCTTTCGCGCGTGCAGCGCCGCGTCATGGCGAACGCAGACCAGCGGAGCTCTACATCTCTGCCGGCGCGGATGGCCCGAGTGATCGCAGGCGCCTGCGAAGGTCTACATGCGGCACACGAGCTGAAGGACTCGAACGGAGAGTTACTCCGCGTGGTCCATCGGGATGTCTCGGCTGAGAATCTCTTCGTCACCTATGACGGCTTGGTGCAGGTGGTGGACTTCGGGATCGCACATGCACGGGAGCGAATTCATCACACTTTAGCAGGACAGGTGAAAGGGACGTTTCCTTACATGGCGCCCGAGCAGATGACCGCAGCGATGGTCGATCGACGAGTCGACATTTGGGCGCTCGGGGCCGTGCTGTGGGAGCTGCTGACCCTTCGCCGCCTGTTTCTTCGCGATACCGACGTCAATACCATGTACGCGGTGCTGTCGGGTGAGATTCGTCCGCCATCGGACTATCGCAAAGACATTCCTCCCGAGCTCGATGAGATCGTGTTGCGCGCGCTTCAGCGCAATCCGGATGAGCGATGGCAAACCGCACGTCAAATGGGCACCGCGCTCCGGCGCTTTCTCGCCAAGCAGGAGGAGCTCGTAGGGCCGGCAGAGCTCGCGGATTGGATGGGCGAGCTTTTTCCAGATGGGGAGCTTCGAAAGCACCAACTCATGGAAATCGCACGAACGACGGATCGGATCGACTCTCCCGAGTCTCCTAGGCGCGCCGAGGATCGTTCGGGTGTTCGAATTCCGCGAACGAAGGGACGCAGGAGACCGACGGCACCGCCACTGCCCGCGAGTCTGCTCGTGCTGATGATCGGCATCGGGACCGTCCTCGGTGTCCTCGCACTCGACTGGCTTCGTTGAGCAACGGCTAGTGTACCGACGTGGGTTCGGGAAGCCGACTGGATTCGGTCATGAGCCCAAACGCAAAGTACGGCGGACCTCCGGCGTGAACTAGACCTCGCATCCGGCCCTGATGGTCGAGCAGCGGTGCGCCGGAATTTCCCTCGCGAATCGGGCACGAGGAGAGCACACGAATGGTAGGTGGCGCGATCGGGTTCCAGGGCGAGCTAGGATCACCACCGTCGACGACACAGCGACGCGTTCGAACCTCGTGGACGTCGTCATAGAACCGATCGGCAGTCACCGAAACCATTTGCACCACATCGCCAGTGCTCAGCGCGTCACGTCCGAGCGGAAGAGCGAGGCGCGCAGTTTGAGCTCGCAGCTCGAGAACGGCATAGTCTGGCCCGAGCAGCGTGTCGCCCGAGCTCGACACGGCGCTGACGCGTGAACAGCCGAGCCATTCGGCTCTCTTCGTCGGCGTCTCGGCAAAACCAAGCCATACGTCGTGGCACGCGCCACCGTTCGAAAGCTCGCGGGCGACACAGTGGCCTGCGGTAACCGCAGTGATCGGACCGATGAGCGCGGCGGTGCACCGGGTCGGCTCCGGAGAACCTGATAACCCGACCAGTAGTGCGACCGACTCCGGACATTCCTCAGACGCCGCGCACGATATTTGATATTTAGGGGGCTCGAGCTCCGCCTCTCGCGCCGTGTTTGAAGAAGCAGGCTGACAAGCCGTCAACAACAGAAATGCTGCGATCTCCAGTCGATCGAATACAAATGAGCGCCGGGTCACTCGATCAAGGTAACAAGGCTCGTCTGCGCCGCCATACGGCCGCGTTTCGGCCCATTTTTTGGCCGAG
>JBFICQ010000070.1:0-13829 GCA_041581895.1 Polyangiales bacterium
GCGTTTGATGGATGCACAGTCGTGGCGCGAAGACTTCCGCTTCTCCTCCGAGGAGCGTGCTAGGCTCGCGGACTTGCTTCAGGCTGCGGGCGTTCGATGGGGTATCGACGCCAACCATCGCGAGGAGCTCGGCTTCCCCGGAGAGTCACTTCACACCTGGCGAGCTGGCTTCGGTCGTCTCTTCTTGGGGTTTGCATCGATGCCCGGCGTGGTCGAACCCTTCGAAGGCCTCACGCCGCGGGGCTCGCTGAGCCTAGAAGATGCAGAGCTCGTGGCGCGGCTTTCGCGCCTGTGCAGCATCCTTTTCGATTTCCGCGAGCGCACGAGTAGGCCCGCGCCGGTGTCTATTTGGGTGGATCTACTCGGCCAATTGTCGAGCGCCCTGTTGGAAGAGGAGGAGGATGAAAGCGGCGCCGTACGCGTGCTTCGTTCGTCGCTCGAAGGTCTTCTGGAGCTCTCTGAGGTGGGCGGCTACCGTGCAGCCGTCGGCCTGCGATCGATTCGCCGCGAGCTTGGCGAAATCGTCTCGAAAGCAACACCCCCGGCCGGGTTCTTGCGGCGCGGGGTGACCTTGAGTGAGCTGGTTCCTCTCCGCTCAATCCCGTTTCGAATGGTTTGTCTGATCGGTATGAGCGGCGAATTTTTTCCCCGCCCAGACGACAGGCCGAGCTTCGACCTCACTCGTGAAGATCCGCGCCTTGGAGACCGCAGCAAGCGACTGGACGACCGACACTCGTTTCTGCAAGCCATCCTCTGCGCGCGGGATCGACTCGCAATCACCTACAGCGCGCCAGTGACGGACACTCGAAGCGTTGCGACCCCTTCTCCCGTCGTGTCGGATCTGACGGACACCCTGAACCGTTACTACCGTCGCGAGGGCTCGAACTCCGTGGTGAAAGCCATCCACCACCCGCTCCATGCCTTCGATCAAGCCTATTTCACCGAAGGCAACACCCTATCTAGCTTCTCCGAGCGTCACCTTCGGATCGCGCAGGCAATGACGCAAGACCCACGCGAGCCGCAACCCGTCGAGCTGCGCGCCGAGCAGCCAGAGACGGGCGAAAGGCACATCTCCATGTCGGAGCTCGCGAACTGGATCTGGAACCCAGCGCGCGAGTTCATCAAACGCAGACTGAAAACGCGATTCGACGATTCGGTCTTGTACGAGCCTACGAGCCCGCTTACCGAGCTCGAAGGCCTCGATGCCTTTCGTGTCGGGCGCGACGCTCTTGACCGCGCGCTGACCGGCGATGTGCTCCGTGGATTTCTTCGGGCAGCCCCGGAGTTCCCCGAAGGCACCTGGGGTGAAATTCGCCGAAAGGAGCTGGCCGGCGAGATCGAAGCGCTCCGCGAGCTCCGTGACGTAAGCACTCGGCGAAACGAAGAAGAAGGGGCGCGAGCTGTGACCGTCGATCTCGGTGACATCATCGTGGAAGGGCGTCTCGATGGCCTCTACTCGGATCGACGGCTCAAGCATCGATTCAACAAAAAGGAGACGAGGATTGAGCTGACGACCTGGCTCGAGCATCTTCTAATGCAGGCTTGCGGTGATCCCAATGTCCCTAGAACGACCGAGCTTCTCTTGCGCGCGACGGATCGCCGCGCAGACGTAGTGCGCTTTGCCCCCGTCGAAGACCCACGGAGGCTTCTAAAAGACCTGGTCACGCTATACCACGCATCGCAGGCGAAACCGGTGCCGCTCTTAGGCAAGCCATCCTGGGTATTCGCCGCTAACGTGGTTGCCAACAAGGCCGAACGGGCGCTCGAAAACGCGAAGAAAGCACACGAGAAGTACGGGCCGGATCCTTACGCGCGATTCGCCTGGGGCAAGGCAGGTCCTTTCGCCGACGAGACATGGGCGGAAGGCTTCAAGCTTGTGAGCCTGAGTGTCTACGAGCCGTTGTTTCGGCATCGGAGTGTAGGATGAGCGTCAACACCGAGCGCGTGCCGTTTGGCGTACCTGTCCTCGTCGAGGCAAGCGCGGGGACTGGGAAGACGTACGCGATCACGACATACTTCGTGCGCGCGATCCTCGAGCGTAACCTCAGCCCAGAGCAGATCCTGGTCGTCACCTATACGAAGGCCGCCACGGCAGAGCTTCGCGTGCGTACACGAGAGCGCATCAGCAACGCCATCGCATTGGTCGGCGGTGAGGCCGACCACAGTGAAGAGTTGGTTGAGATCGTCGCCGACGCGCTAACACGACTCGGCGAGGCTACCGTAGAGCGCCGCCTTCGCTCTGCCTCGTCTCAGATGGACCAAGCCCCGATTCTTACGATTCATGGCTTTTGTCAGAGGCTTCTGCAGGACTACCCCTTGCTCTTTGGCATCGATTTCGATTTCGACGTTGCCGAAGAGCCGGATTCCTTGCTTCAGGATGTCGCGACCGACTTCTGGACCACCGAGCTTCATCAAAGCTCCGAGTGGCTGCTTCGCGCACTCAAGAAGCGAAAGATCTCTCCGGAGCATCTCTCCAAGCTCGCCAAAGTCGCGCTGACGCCAGGAATTCCGATCCTTGGCCCAGAACCGACGGAGGAGCCTCACGCGAGTGTGACCGACCGGTGGCTCCAACTGATGGAACGGGCGGGTGTGATCTGGCGAGAAGAGCGAGGACGGATCTCGAAGATCCTTTTGGAAGACCCGGGGCTCAACCGCGGGAGCTATCGGATCGAGACCGTGAAAGGGACTTGGATACCCACGCTGGACGACCTCTTCGCGAAGTTTTCGTTCGAGTTGCCCCGGTGGTTCCACCGACTCGCCCAAAGCCGGATGAAGACCAAGGTAGGGCATTCGCCTCCGAAACACCCTTTCTTCGACGCATGTGAGCGGTTGATCGAGAGTCAAGCTGCTCTGATCGCTGCGGTCGATCATGCGGTTTACACTTTTCAAAGGAAGTTCATCGACTTCGCGCGCGCCCAGAGTCGCGAGCGACAACGCCAGCAGGCTTTGCTCACCTACGACGACCTCCTGGCACGGGTGCATGAGTCACTCGACAGCGAAATCGCTGCCGTGATCCGAAAGAGATACCCGCTGGCGCTCATCGATGAGTTTCAGGACACGGACTCGATTCAGTGGGGAATTTTTCAGGCGATCTATGGCGAGCACGCGGCTGTGTACGTAGGTGACCCAAAACAGGCGATCTACGCTTTTCGAGGCGCGGACGTGTTCTCGTATCTCGAAGCCGCGAAAGACGTCGGCGAAGCTCACGCGCTGACGACCAACCGCCGATCGGATCCGAATCTCGTCGAGGCTACCAACACGTTGTTCTCGAACCGATCTCCCCCCTTTGTACTCGACGGCATCGAGCTACCAAAAGCAAGCGCCCATTACGAATCGCGGTCGAACCTGGACCCAGCCCTCGAGATCTTGCTCCTCGAGCGCGGCGGAAGCTCCGTTCGAACGTTCGAACAGACCATAGCCAAGCTCGTTGCGAACGAAATCGCGCTTTTGCTCGAAAGCGAAGCCAGGATCGAAAAAAGACCGGTCTGCCCGAACGACATCGCGGTGCTCTGCCGCAAAAACAGGCAAGCGATGCTCGTGACCGAAGCGCTACGAGCCCTTCGCATCCCTTCCTCGCTCGATGGCGACGCGAGCGTGCTCAGCACCGAAATCGCCCAGGACATCGAAGCCGTGCTCGAAGCGACGCTCATGCCAGGCGACGGCTCGGCGGTGCGACGGGCGATGCTCACGCGCCTGCTCGGCGTGTCTCCCTACGAGCTCAATACGATGAGCGATGAGGACTGGTCGGGATGGGTGAGCCGTTTTCGAACGTTGCACGAGAAGTGGCACAACGAGGGAGTCGTTCGATTTCTCGAAGAGCTCCTTCGCACCACTGAAGCGGAAACCCGGATTGCGACCGATCCAACAGCGCGCCGTAAGCTCACCGACCTACTGCACATCGAAGAGCTCCTTCTTCGAGGCGAGCGCGAACGGCGGCGTGACCCGGTTGCACTGATGTCGTGGTTTCGCCGCCTTCGAAGAGGCAGCCCCGAGGACACTATGGTCGCTTACGAGGAGCTACAGCAGCGCCCCGATGCGGAATCGGACACCATACGGGTAACGACCATCCACAAGAGCAAAGGCCTAGAGTACGGAATCGTCTACTGTCCGTTCCTTTGGAAAGACGCGATTCCGTTTCATTTCGAAAAGAGAGTCGTGAAGTTCCACGATCCCGACGACGGTCTCAAGGCCAAGCTCGACCTGGGCTCGGCGCACCTGGATGCTCATCGGGAAGTCGCTCGACGCGAGGCGCTCTCCGAAGCGCTTCGCCTTCTGTACGTCGCGGTGACTCGCGCCAAGCATCGGTGCAGCCTCTTGTGGGGGCTGGGCAAAGGCTGGGACGGCGCGGCTCTCTCCTATCTGCTCCACGGCGAGCACCCCTCGATCGACGAGGAGCAGGCGCTTGCCGATATCGAAGCCCTAGTCGACGCATCAAAGGGCACGATCGGCTGGAGACGACCGCATCCGGAGGTCGCCTCCAAGCGCGCCCTCGAGGCTCCCGCCGAGGTCCTTCGAGCCAGAGACGCTCGCCGCCGGTTCAGCCAGGCCAACCGGATCGCCAGCTTCACGAGCCTGACCGGCAGTCACGAGAAGACAGCGCCACTCGACCCTGAGGCACGAGGTCTGTTGCCACCGGCGGCGCTGTTCTCCTACCTCCCCGGGGGAGCTCGGACGGGCCTTCTCCTCCACACGATCCTCGAGCGCGTGGATCTGAGTGAGCTCGAGGCTGACGAAGCCGAAAGTGTGGTCGAGCGAGAGCTGCGAAGTTACGGTTATGATGCCGCGCTATGTCGCGCCGTGCTCAAAGACCTCCAGGGGGTAGCGCGCACCCCGCTGACCAGCGCGCCCGATGCGCCACGCCTCGAGGTCATCCCCAGAGGGCAGCAGCTGCGCGAGCTCGAGTTCACCCTGAGCGCGAACGAGCCTGACTTCGTCGAGCTCTCACGAATCTTGAAGGAACACGACGCCTTTGAGGGCGCGCCAGACTACCCGGACCGGATCGCGAGCGAAACCTCGCGCACACTGAAGAGCTTCTTGAGGGGATTCATCGACCTCGTCTTCGAGTGGGAGGGCCGGTGGTATGTGGCGGACTACAAGTCGAACTCGCTACCCAGCTACGACCTCTCGAACGTCACCGAGGCGGCGGCAGGGGCCCACTATCTACTTCAAATGCAGCTCTATGCGGCCGCGGTGAACCGGCACCTGGGGCAACGGCTGGCAGGCTACGACCCCGAACACCATTGGGGCGGTGTGATGTTGCTCTTCCTCCGCGGCATGGGGGGCGCCGACGCCCCCGGCTCGAGCATCTTGTTCGACCCTCAAACGCCGGCGCTGATTCAGGCGGTGGACGAATGGCTCGGGAGAGGCCCATGACCATCGCGGATCTCAGGGCGTTCGGGGTCCTCGAGCTCCTCGACGTGGAGCTCGCGCAGTCGCTCGGCGCGATGGCCGGCACGGTCGACACCGATGTGGAGCTGGCGATCGCACTCACCAGTCGCAACGTTCGCCGGGGACACGTTTGCTTACCCCTCGACACGACCTCGAGCGACCTCGATTCGACGATGCGCGAGGCAAGCGTAGAGCTTCCGGAGGCAGGGTCTTGGGCCAATGCCCTGTACCAAAGCAAGCTCGTCGATGGCGGGCCGCTGGTGCTCGACGAAAAGCGACGCTTGTACCTTCGGCGCTACTTCGAGCTCGAGCGAGACATCGCACTCGAGCTGGCGAAGCGAGCCGCGAAATCCTCGGATGAAGAGCAGCCATGGCTCGCCGAGACGCTCGATCGGTTGTTTGGGGACGACCCGAAATCGCCACGTCGACGTGCCGGACGAAACGCCATGAACCACCGCGTTTCGGTCCTATGCGGAGGTCCGGGGACGGGCAAGACCACCACAGTTGCCGCCATCGTGGCGCTACTCATCGAAGGAAGGCTTCGTGAAGGCGGCCCAGCGCCCAAGGTCGTCTTGCTCGCACCGACCGGAAAAGCGGCAGTGCGCCTCGGCGAAGCGGTGACCCGTGCCAAGAAGACCATCCGCGCTTCGGACGAAGTCCTTGCGAGCATCCCAGACCAAGCGATCACGGTCCATCGGGCCCTGGGCATGCGACGCCGCGGCATGCGTTATAGTCGACACGCCGATTCGCCGATCGACGCCGACATCCTGGTCTTGGATGAAGCCTCGATGATCGATCTCGGTCTCATGCGTCAACTTCTCGTCGCTGCGCCGCTCGACGCGACGATTGTGATCGTCGGCGATCCAGACCAACTGACCTCGGTCGAAGCTGGCTCGGTTCTCCGAGACCTCGTGCGCGCCAACGAGGAAACGTGGTGGAGAGGTCGCGTAGCCTACCTGACCGAGACCTACCGGTACGACCCCGGGAAACCCTTGGGACGGCTGGTTGCCGCAATTCGCGGGGGAAACGTCGGAGTCATCGAAGAGCTGCTCGCGTCGCAAGGCACGGAGGGGGTGGTGCAATGGAGCTCCTTCGCCGAGCTCGGGCCTGAGCTCGACCGAGCCGCGACGCGCTGGTGCAAGATCGTAGGCACGACCGCGGCCGAGCAGCACTTCCAACGCCGTTCCCAATACGTCGTCTTGAGTCCCTATCGCAAAGGCCCGATCGGAACGCGAGGCCTGGGACTCGACATCGAGCGCCGCGTCTCGAAGGGCGACATTCCGGCGCACCCGATCATCATCGAAGAAAACGACCGCGAGCTCGGCGTCTACAACGGCGACTTCGGCATGCTCCTCGAACGAGACGGCGGACAGGTGGCGACGATTCAGTGCGAGCCACACCGTTTTTCGACCTTCGCGGAAGCCAGCCTCCCTCGGTATTCCTCGGCCTACGCCCTTAGCGTGCACAAGGCGCAAGGGTCCGAGTTCGACGAGGTCTTGATCGTTATGCCGGAGGAGGATGGACCGCTGCTGACTCGAGAGCTGCTCTACACCGCGGTCAGCCGTGCGAGGGGGCAGGTGCGACTGATCGGCCCACTTGAGGTCATCGCCGCGGCCGTCGGAAGATCCGCGCAACGGTTCTCGGGCCTGGTCGATCGGATCGCGGCTCTCGCCCCGTAGATATCGGGGCGTGGCGGTGGCGTGACCTCTGCGATCGGCTATATCCCAAAAGTGAAACGTGTTTCATTTTGGAGCGATCGATGGCCGAGTACGACTACGTCGTAATTGGGGCCGGATCCGCGGGAGCGATCGTCGCCAGCCGTCTTTCCGAGGATCCGAACGTGACCGTTCTTCTCCTCGAAGCCGGGCGGAGCGACCGAACCACCTTGATTCGAAAACCTGGAATGATCAGCCTCGTGCAGCAGATCAAGCAGCTCAAAGAGAAGTTTGATTGGGGCTTCACGACGGTTCCTCAATCGCACTTGAACGATCGACGAATTCCGTACACGCGCGGGAAAGTGGTCGGCGGCTCGAGTTCCGTCAACGGCATGCTCTATCTCCGCGGCAACAAAGCAAACTACGACGGCTGGGCCGGAAGCGGGTGCGAAGGCTGGAGCTTCGACGATGTCCTACCCTTCTACAAAAGGCTCGAGAACCACGAAGCTGGTGAAACCGAATACCATGGCGCCGGCGGCCCGATCCACATCACGCGTCACCCCGAAGAGCAGTTGAGCCCAGTCTCGCGGGCGTTCATGCGAGCAACCTCGGCGGTTTGCGACATTCCGGTGCTGGATGACTTCAACGCGGAAAATCAGAACTGCGCGAGCACCTATCACATGTCGGCGAGCCACGGCGTCCGGAGCAGCACCGCCGAGGGATACATTATGCCGAGCCTCGAAAGGACTAATTTCCATCTAGAGATCCATGCTCACGTGCGACGCATCGTCGTCGACAAAGGGCGGGCCACCGGTGTCGAATACGACCAAAACGGCAACGTCTCGACCGTGAATGCAGCGCGCGAGGTGATCTTGTCGGCCGGCGCGATCGGCTCACCGCAGATTCTCATGCTGTCTGGGATCGGTTCCGCAGAGCACCTTCGCGAACGAGACATCGAGGTGTGTCATGACCTACCGGGTGTAGGCAAGAACCTCCACGATCACCTGTTCGTGCCACTGGTGTACCGCGCTCCGACGAGCCTTCACCGCGGAACGCCATTTCACTTCTTCGGTGGAATGATCAAAGAATACACGGTCGGGAACGGTTGGTTCGGGCGTACGGTCTTCGAGGCTGGGGCCTTCATCAAGACCCGCGACCAAGAGCCGATTCCGAATCTCCAGGTTCACACACTGCCCTGGGGCTATCCCGATCCGAACCAAGACGGGCCCGAACGGCCGCACGTCGATACCGGCAACTGCCTGTGCGTCATGCCCACCCTGATCTATCCGAAGAGCCGCGGTGAGATCTTACTGACCTCTAGCGATCCGCACGCAGCGCCCCACATCGATCCCCATTTCTTGGAGGCTCCCGAGGACCACCAAGTGCTCCTGGACGGGATTCGAAAATGCCGCGAGATCTGCGAGCATCCCGAGCTAGCGGAACATCTCCGCGAAGAGCTCACGCCAGGAGCCACACGAGCAAGCGATGAGGAGCTCACGGCCGAGATCAAGCTCCGCGCCACCACGGTTTACCATCCCGTCGGCACCTGCAAGATGGGCGTGGATCCCATGTCAGTCGTCGACCCTCGTCTCAAGGTGCGTGGGCTCGAAGGGCTTCGCGTGGCGGACGCCTCGATCATGCCGCAGATCACCGGCGGCAACACCAACGCCCCCAGTATGATGATCGGCGAACGAGCAGCCGCGCTCATCCACGCAGATGGTTAGCCGGCAGCAGCTTCGGCTTCGACCTGTGGCGGCCACGCGCGACGGATCTTTGCGGCCACCTGGGCGGCGATCTCTTCACTGATGGGTTCGCCCGGATCGGCGCCGAGTTGTTTCACGATCACTTTGCAGTGCGCCGGATTCCAGCCAAGAAGCCGAGAAAGTTCTTTGAGGTCGTAAGTCACGGATGCCATGCTGCCCTTCCTTTACTAACCGTTAACTTATAACGTAGACGGAGGGCGGGCGCCAAGTCTTATTTTACATTTAGGAAATACGCAGCCGCTGCCAACAAAGCGAGGAATATCAACGTGGTAATCAGCCAACCGGGGCCTCGTAGGCCGGGCGCGGGGCCGGGGTCCGGCGGCGCGGCGATGGGCGGCCCTTCGACCGGTTCGGCCGCGATGAACTCGGCGATGAGCTCCCTAGCTCTCTCGACCTGGTCGGCTTCGACCCGGATTTCCGTGCCGTGTCGAAGTCGATCCGTGATGCCGGGATAGGCCGTATCGCGATGGTTGACCAATACCGCGGCGATGCCCTCCCGCTCTAGTGCTTCTTGGAGCGCCAGGGCCTGCACTTCGTCATCGGTCTCGTAGACGCTACGGGTTTCCATGGTGATCCTCCGATGCCACAAAAAGCGGCACAGGACAATCGACTGCGTCCCCGATGGCGCGAATCAGCTCGACCTCGCGATCGGTCACCCTGTCGTCAGCCATCACCGTAGCGGCACAGGACAGCATCAGGCTCTTCTTGAGCGTCGGGGTCGCAGCGTCGTAGCGGCTGAGCGCAGCGTCGACATCTCGAAGTGTGCATCGGTCGGCTGGCAAGAGCTCTGCGTGCTCACCCGTGAGGTGGAGCACTTGAGCTCCGTGCCGAAGGGCCTGCGCCGCCTCCTCCTCGGACCGACTCCCTACACGCGCGAGGGTCGAAAGAAGGACACGGATATCGGGAACAAGCGCGCGGAGCGAGCGAAACTTCATCGGCGTCGGACCCGTGCGCTCGAAGTGACGCGCCAAATGACGTCGGATCATCCGACTCAAGGTGTACTCGAACAGGTCGATCCGTCGATCGCTCTCGATCAATGCTTCCACGACTTGGTTGAACCGCCGGTATTCGTCGGACGAAAGACTGCGGAGCGTCGGCATCGCCATGTCGATCAACGCGATCTTTTCGGCGGAAGAACGCTCTCCAGCCTCCGAATGGAATCGGAGCACGAGGTCCGCGGTTTCCGGATCGGTCAGCTCGGCCACGGCGCGCATCTCGGAGCCTCGAAGAACTTCGTCCTGGGCGAGAAGAAGACCGAAAATCATCGCCTGCGCCATCGGCGCCTGATGCACCGCGTGAATCCATAGGTCGGGAAGGCGCGCGTGAAGCAAGCTCGCGTATTCCACCTGCGCGGGGAGTGGCTTGCCGATGTGAGCCACGGCTTCCCCAACCGCCGCCTCCGTGGGAGCCTCGGCAAACGCGCTGATTTCAGCTCGGGCGGGGCCTGGGGGAGAGCTCATCCCTTTGGAGATCTCGGGGAGTGCCACCTCGATGAACTCACCATCCCAGTATGGCTCGAGCTTGCGGATGCGATCGTCGATCGGCGGGTGGGTTCGAAATAGTCCTCGGAACAGACGCAACCTCCGAATCGCTTCGGAGAAGAAGATGTGGCTGGCCTCGTCGGCCTTTGGTGTCTCCAAGTAAGAGTGCTTTTGGGCGCCGCCGATCTTTTTGAGCGCGCCGAGCAGGCCATCGGAGTCGCGGGTGAACTGCACTGCCGAAGCATCGGCGAGGAGCTCGCGCTGCCGCGAGATCGCGCTTTGAATCATCCGACCGAAGAGCACGCCGATCGAGCCGATCGCCAAGAGACCGAGCCCTACGAGGGCAGCGCCAGCTCCCTCACGTTTCGGGCCCCTCGACCCATGTAAGATGAAACGGCCGACGAGTGCCAGGAGAAAGATGCCGTGCAGGAGGCCGATCGCGCGCAGATTGATCCGCGAGTCTCCATTCAGGATGTGGCTGAACTCGTGACCGATGACCCCCTGAAGCTCCGCCCGGTTGAGTAGCTGGACCGTACCTTGGGTCACGCCGATGACGGCGTCGCTCGTCGTGTTGCCCGCCGCAAACGCGTTGATGCCGGTTTCGTTGTCCAGCAGGTACACGTCCGGAACCGGCAGTCCAGACGCGATGGCCATTTCTTCGACCACGTTGAGGAGCCTGCGCTCTTCGAGCTTGGTACTGTCGGGATCGACCCGGCGCCCGCCAAGCCCGAGCGCAACCGCAGACCCCCCGTCGCGAAGCTGCGCGATCTTGTAGAGTGACCCGAGCGCGATCAGTAAGACGGTGCTACCGACGGCACTGACGAACACCGTCGGGTTCCAGAGGCTGAACGCCGTTTGCCGCACTTGGTCATACCGACCCACCATGACCGATACGCCTGCCGTATCCGGACCGATCGATTGGTAAA
Source organism: Polyangiales bacterium (assembly GCA_041581895.1). Taxonomy (GTDB): domain Bacteria; phylum Myxococcota_A; class Polyangia; order Polyangiales; family Houyiibacteriaceae; genus SG8-38. The sequence continues at coordinate 11,214 of JBFICQ010000070.1, forward strand.
TGAAGAGACCGAGGGCGTAGACGGCTGTGCAAACCCCAATGACCGCTAGCACAAAGAGGAACGCAAGACGCGACGAGCGTTTGCGCGCGAGGTCTTGCTCCTCGAAAAAGTCCATTCGCTAGAACTGCACTTGGACCGGCTCACGCTCGGCCTCGACTTCGATCTCGAAGAATTCCGCGCGCTGAAAGCCAAAAGCGCTCGCGATGATGTTAGACGGAACCATCTCGCACTTGGTGTTGTAGCGCATGACTGCGTCGTTGAAGGCCTGGCGAGCGAATGCGATCTTGTTCTCGGTGGTCGAGAGCTCTTCGGAGAGCTGCATCATGTTCTGGTTGGCTTTGAGGTCGGGATAGGCTTCGGCAAGTGCAAACAGGCGACCGAGCACCCCACTCAGCCCGGCCTCAGCCGTCACGAGGGTTTGCATCGCTCCCGGATCCCCGGGATCCGAAGCGGCCCGTTCACGCGCGCCCTCCGCGGAATTGCGCGCAGCAATCACCGCTTCGAGTGTCTCACGCTCGTGCGCCAAATACCCCTTGGCTGTCTCCACCAGGTTGGGGATCAGGTCGTGCCGACGCTTCAATTGTACGTCGATCTGCGCAAATGCGTTCTTGAACCGATTGCGTAAATCGACGAGGCCATTGTACATGGCCACGATCCAGGCAATGACCACACCAATCAGCACCAATAGACCGATCACCCACGCCATGGCCACCCCCTTTGTTCGTCCAAGGCCCTGCCAGTGTAATTGGCGGCTCTGGCAAACTCAACATCGTTTGACGCGGCTTCGACGCCCATCGTGCTATCAATGACCGAAATGGGCTCGCCCAACCGTGCAGCGGTGCTCGTGCTTTGCCTGGTCGCGTGCTCAAAGGCGAACGACGAGCACGCAAGGCAGACGACCGAAGCGCCCAAGGCCGCGCTCGAAAACACCAAAGCCGAGGTCCCTCCGCCGCGTTGCGCGCCCGGGATCACGCCTTTGCCCGATCGAATCCGACGCGGGATGTGTGTCGCGCATAACTACCAAGAAGGCGGGAGGAATGGCTACGGGACGAGGACCAGCGCCGCGACCCTGAAGGAGTTGAAAGAGCTCGGCGTACAATCGGTGAGCCTCACCCCGTTTGGGTTCATGGAACGGCTCGATGAATCGAAGGTCCATCCCATCGGAAACTACCGGGCCGGCGAGACCGACGAGCGCATGCGTCTGCAGATCCGCCAAGCGAAGGAGGAGGAGCTTCACGTCGTTTTAAAGCCACATCTTTGGATCGTCGACGGTCAATGGCGCGGAAAGATTGATTTCGACGACGACAAAGCCTGGAGCCGATGGTTCGACAGCTACGAGAAATGGATGTTGCGCTACGCCGATCTGGCACGAAGCGAGCGCGTCGACATCCTGGTCATCGGCGTCGAGCTTCGTTCGACGGAGGGCAAGCTGGAGAGACGATGGCGCCGGTTGATCCGCAAGGTGCGGCAGCGTTTCGAAGGCAAGATCACGTACAGCGCCAACTGGGACGATGCTGTCACGTTGCCCTGGTGGGACGCGGTCGACTACATCGGGATTCAGTTCTACCCACCTCTGGCAAGTCGCCCCCGCGTCGACTTCCCGACTATCCTTTCCGAGGTAACGCGGCAGCTCGACGCCATCGAAGCTCTCTCCGACGCCCATCGTATGCCGGTGCTGATCACCGAGGTTGGGTATCGCGCTTCTCCGGATGCGTTGATCGAGCCTCATGCGTGGCCCGAACGGGCAGGCAAGATCCGCATCGACCACCAAGCTCAGGCGAAGGGCTACAAAGCCGTGATCGAATCGATCCGGGACCGCCCCTGGATCGCCGGAATGTACTGGTGGAAATGGTTCACCGATCCGACTACCTCCGAAGAGGGCCCGGCCGGCTTCTCGCCTCGCGGAAAACCTGCAGAGGCGATTTTGCGAGCCGCATACGGTGGGAATTGCGCTCCGTCGAACGCGGCTCCTTGAGTATCATCGGTTTGCATGAATGCGGGTAAGACAGTGCTGATTACCGGAGCGAGCACGGGCCTCGGTCTGGCAATCGCGCGGGAAGTGACCAAGGCCGACTATCGAGTTTACCTGACTGCACGACAGAGCTCGCTTGCCCGTTTTGACATGCACGGCCTGCATGAGTCCGAGCACGTTCGCATTCGCGCGCTCGACGTGACGTCGCCTCAGGAAAGGAACGCCGTCGTCGCAGAGGCGGAACGCGATTCAGGCGGGATTGACATCTTGATCAACAACGCAGGCATTGCCTATCGAAGCGTGGTCGAACACGTGGCCGAGGACGAGTGGATCGCTCAGTTGGACGTTAACTTTCGGTCACCGATGGAGTTGATTCGGTTGGTGCTCCCCGGGATGCGAGAGAAGCGAGCGGGCCGAATCATCACCGTGAGCTCGGTCGGCGGCATGATGGCGATGCCGACGATGGCAGCCTACAGCGCATCGAAGTTCGCGCTAGAGGGCGCCCACGAATCGCTATGGTATGAGGTGCGTCCATGGGGGATCAAGGTGACTCTCTTGCAACCGGGGTTCATCGATTCTGACGGATTTCAAAAAGTCCGTTACACCTCGAGGAGCGGTCGATCCGAGCAGGATCCCGACGACCC
>JBFICQ010000071.1:0-13740 GCA_041581895.1 Polyangiales bacterium
CACCGTGACAAAGCACGGGGTGCTCGAGGCCGAGGCTTTCGCCACCATGCATCGACTCAGCGCCCTCGGTATTGACCTCGTGGCGGTCACTGGTCGTCCACTCGGTTGGGCCGACGTGATCGCACGAATGTGGCCGGTTCGAATCGCTGTTGGCGAGAACGGTGCCGGCTGGGCTTGGATGGATGGCGCGCACGCCCGCGAGGGATACTTTGCCAAACCGAACGAACGAGCCACCTACGACGGGCTGCTCGAGAAAATCCGCCAGGACGTTGCTTCGAAGATGCCTCACGTTCGGCTCGCGAGCGACCGTGGCGCCCGGCGCTGCGATTTGGCCTTCGACGTCGGCGAAGAAGCGAGCCTTCCACCAGCCGACGTCGATGCCTTGGTCGAAATCATTGAAAGTCATGGGGCGCGAAGCGCCGTGTCGACGGTGCACGCACATGCCACCCCGGGCGACTGGGACAAGGCTCGTGGCGTCGAAAAGGCCATGCGACAGGTCTTAGATGTCGATCTCGACCAAGAGCTCGACCGGTGGGTGTTCGTCGGAGACAGCGGAAACGACTCGGCCGCGTTCGCGCGCTTCCCCGTGAGCGTGGGCGTCGCCAACGTCCGTGATCACCTCCACCGACTCCCCACTCCTCCACGATACGTCACGGACTCCGACCGCGGACGGGGCTTTGCGGAGCTCGCCGTTCACATTTGTGAAGGCCGTGGCTGATTCCAAGCGTCGACGAGTCCGGTCGTTTGGAAGCGAGGCGCACTACTCGGACGGTCGCTACTACGACCAAGCCTATCGACGTCGACGCCACGACGTTCGATTCTATACAGATCTCGCGATCGAGTCGGGGGGACCCGTTCTCGAGCTCGGGGTAGGCACCGGGCGCGTTGCTTTTTCGATCGCAGCCGCAGACATCGAGATTGTCGGGGTCGAGCCAATCGCCTCCATGCTCAAGCGAGCCGACGAACGGCGGCGCGGGCTACCCCGCACAGCCCGTGACCGGATTGAGCTTCGCCGCGGCGACCTTCGCAAGCTTCGGCTCCGCCGGCGGTTTCCTCTCGTAATTGCGCCTTTCAACGTATGGAACCACCTCTACACCCGCAGCGACATCGAGCGAGGATTTCAGACCGTGCGCCATCACTTACGACGCACCGGTCGATTCGCTTTCGACGTCTTGCTTCCTGACCCTCGGAGCCTTGGCCGCGACCCGGCCAAACGGTATCGCGGAGGTCGAGTTTCCCATCCCCGCGATGGGCTGCGGTACCGATATAGCGAGTACTTCAGCTACGACCCGGCATCGCAGGTCGAAACGATCATGATGGACTTCGAGCATCCCACCGATCCCCACCGATCCTTTTGCACCCCGCTCACACAGCGACAGTTCTTCCCAGCAGAGCTCGAAGCACTCCTTCACTACAACGGATTCGTAGTCGAAAGCCACCGAGGCGATTTCGATGGCGAGCAGATAGGCCGCGCCACTGAATCTCAAGTCATCATTGCTAGAATGCGTTGACGACGAGGTGCGAGCGTAGCGAGCACGCGGTTAAATTTCGCGAGCTATTCCCGAAGCAGCACATCGCAGTAATACTTGATACGCTTCACCAATTTGCCATGAGGGCGCCGATGGATGTCTTTTTTGAGCGCCAACATGACCTGTCGCTGAAACGTATATGCGTTGCGCCTGCGTTTCGGACCCGCCGAGCCTCCACTGGCTTCGACGGGAGCCCAGATGCGCTCGATCGGCCACTGCCAGGCTTCGAGGTCTACGGCGTCGATCCGATCGAGCATCGCTTCGGCCGCAGAACGCTTCTTCGAGTCGGCTGCGAGCTCCGCCGCCCACTTGTCGACGGACTCGATCACCGGTCGGCCCTCTCGATCCACGGTCATCGGATCGCCCATGCCCTTCTTGGCCGGACCCGACTTCCCGTATTCGACCGCATGGGGTTCGTTTTCTAGGCCGAGAAAGGCGAACACCCGCTCGAGCTCGGCCTCGGGATGCTTCACTACGTCTTCATAGACGACGTGCAGCAATGGAACCGGGCGTTCTCGAAGGAACGCCCCCATGGCAGGCACGTAGCGCTCGAGAATCGGGTTGAACTCGTGTGCCGCCGCCCAATCGCCGTTGAAGAAGCTGTTTGCGTAAGAGCTGAACACGGCCAGCGGATGCCTAGTCAGCACGACGTATTTGGCATCGGGGTAGAGCCGCTGAAGGAACGGCAGCACCAATGCGTTCGCCGGTGTCTTGTCGACAAAGTAGCTCGCGTCACTGGTGGAGAGAATTCGATCGTAGAGCGTGTCTGTATACGCACGTAGGGCATCGAGATAGTCTTGTTCGCCCCGGGGCAGGTCATCGATGAAGGCATGCATGGCCTCCGCGGCGTTGATGTGATCGTAAGGCGCCTTGTCGACGTTCCCGTACACGCCAAGATGCGCGATCGGTGTGATCAAGTGTGGCTCAGGATGGGTAAAGATCTCGGAGTGCGCACCCATCATGCGTTGAAGCAGGGTCGAGCCGGCCCGGGGAGGTGAGATCACGAAAACGACAGACATCGCGTTGTCCGTGGGTGGCCTCGATGGTTACGCAGAGGTCTTCTCCCGAGCAGCGAGCTGCCGCAAGACATACTGGAGAATGCCCCCATGCAGATAGTATTCTACCTCTTGCGGGGTATCGAGCCGAGCCCTGACCTTGAATGATTGCCCGGTGTCGGTCTTTACCGAAAGCGTCTTGCCCGGGCTCAAGCCTTCCGAGATCCCCGAGATGGCAAATACTTCTTCGCCGCTCAGGTCGAGACTCACGCGCCCGTCGCCACGATGAAACTCTAGCGGGAGCACGCCCATTCCGATCAGGTTGGAGCGATGGATGCGCTCGTAGCTTTCGGCAATCACCGCGCGGACCCCGAGGAGCAATGTGCCCTTGGCGGCCCAATCCCGCGACGAACCCGTGCCGTACTCCTTGCCCGCAATGACGACGAGTGGCGTGCCGTTTGCTTGGTATCGCATGGCTGCGTCGTAGATGCTCATCTGGTCATCCCCGGGAAGGTAACGCGTGACCCCCCCCTCGGTTCCCGGCGCCAACAGGTTCCGCAATCGGATGTTCGCGAATGTGCCGCGCATCATGACCTCGTGATTGCCGCGGCGGCTCCCGTAGCTGTTGAAATCGCGGGGCGCTACTCCGTTTTCCTGGAGGTACCGCGCCGCAGGGCTGTCGAGCGCGATGGACCCCGCCGGAGAAATGTGGTCGGTGGTTACCGAATCCCCGAGCAGGCAGAGCACCCGCGCCCCCTCGATGTCAGTTGGTGGAGCGGGCTCACCCGGCTCGACGCCTTCGAAGAACGGCGGCAACCGCACATAGGTCGACTTCGGGTCCCAGCGGTATTGGTCGGCCTTCTCGAACGTGACCTCCTGCCACTCGGGCGGACCTTCGAGCACGACCGCGTACCGCTCGAGAAACTGCTCCTTCCTCACCGACGAGCGGAGCGCGTGGGTGATCTCCTCCTGAGAGGGCCAGATGTCGCGAAGAAACACGTCCTTCCCATCGGAGCCTTGGCCGATAGGTTCGCTTTCGAAATCGATGTCCATGGTGCCGGCCAACGCGTACGCGACCACGAGGGGCGGCGACGCGAGGTAGTTCGCTCTCGTGAGCGGGTTGACTCGCCCTTCGAAGTTGCGGTTCCCGCTCAGTGCCGAGGTCACGATCAGGTCGTTCGCCTTGATCGCCGCGCTGATTTCGGGGTCGAGAGGGCCCGAGTTCCCGATGCAGGTCGTGCAGCCGTAGCCAACGAGGTTGAAACGCAGCGCCTCGAGCTCGGACATCAAGCCAGAGGCCTTCAGATATTCGGTCACAACCTGGGATCCAGGCGCCAAGCTGGTTTTGACCCAAGGCTTGGTTCGAAGCCCCTTTTCAACGGCGCTCTTTGCAAGCAGCCCCGCGGCGAGCATCACGGAGGGGTTCGACGTATTCGTACAGCTCGTGATCGCAGCGATGACGACCGAGCCGTTCTGCACTCGAAACGTCTGATCGCCCCGCTTGACCTCGACCCCTGTTTCTGCGGAAACGCCAAACCCTTCGAGGACGTTGTGCCAAGCGCGCTTGGACTCGGTCAGAGGAATGCGGTCTTGTGGGCGCTTCGGGCCGGCGATCGAGGGAACCACATCGTCGAGATCGAGCTCGAGGGTGTCGGTGAATCGCGGATCTGGCGCGCTCGCAGTATGGAACAAGCCCTGTTCCTTGAGGACCCTCTCTACGATGTCGACGTGCACCTCGTCGCGACCCGTGAAGCGCAGGTAGGCCAAGGTCTCGTCATCGACGGGGAAGAAACCCATGGTCGCGCCGTATTCCGGGGCCATGTTGGCGATCGTCGCGCGATCGGGAAGCGAAAGCGACTCCATTCCCTCCCCGTAGAACTCGACAAACTTCCCGACCACACCCTTCTTGCGGAGCATCTCCGTGACGGTGAGCACGGCGTCCGTGGCGGTTGCACCTTCTCGCAGCTTCCCGGTCAGCTTGAAGCCGACGACTTGCGGCAAGAGCATGCTGATCGGTTGTCCCAGCATGGCGGCCTCTGCCTCGATGCCCCCAACGCCCCATCCAAGAACACCAAGCCCATTGATCATGGTGGTGTGTGAGTCGGTGCCGACCAAGCTATCGGGATACGCGATCGTTTTGCCGCCGGCGTCGCGCGTGAAGACGACTCGCGCGAGATGCTCGAGGTTGACCTGATGCACGATTCCCGTGCCTGGCGGAACGACGCTCATGTTCTCGAATGCCGTCTGGCCCCACTTGAGGAATTGATATCTCTCTTGGTTGCGCTCGAACTCGCGGCGCACATTGTCTTCGAATGAACGGAGCAACCCATACGAATCGACCTGAACCGAGTGGTCGATGACGAGGTCGGCAGGCTGGAGCGGATTGATCCGGCTGGGGTCGCCACCCATCTTGGCGAACTGGTCGCGCATCGCAGCGAGGTCGACGACCGCGGGCACTCCGGTGAAATCCTGAAGTAGAACGCGCGAGGGCCGAAAGGCGATCTCGGTGGCGGGCTCCGCGGCTGGGTCCCAGTTGGCGACCGCCTCGATGTCCTGTCGAGTGACGGTTACGCCGTCTTCATAACGAACGAGATTCTCGAGCAAGACTCGAATCGAGTACGGCAGGGTCGTGATGTCCGCGAAACCCGCTCGAATCAGGGCATCCAGCCGGTGAATCTCGACCTGTCGGCCTCCGGCCTGGATGGTAACGCGGCTCTGAAAGGAGTCTCGTGATGTCATGTGGCACTGCCTACCACGCCGCGTGTCGTGCGCCAGCCCGGGGTCCCGCTACGCTCTTAGGCGCTGCGTGACAATGGCTCGGATCGGAGCTACACACTGCAGCCTTCGGCGCCGTAGCCAAGTGGTAAGGCAGAGGTTTGCAAAACCTCCATTCGCTGGTTCGAATCCAGTCGGCGCCTCCAACCCAGGGTTCCTCGAAACAACGCCTCGGTGGATCGGCCAGCTGGTCTCGCAGCGATTTCCTAGTCTGGCAGCTCAGGCCGCTCGAGCGGCCGGGGGCAGTCCAGAGCACCGAGAAAGGCGACGAGGGCGCGGAGCTCTTCGTCATTGAGGCCGCGATCCGCAAGCAACGACGACTTGTTCTTGTTATCGATCCCGCCGGACGCCATCAATCGCACCGCACCCTCCAGCGTTGGCTCCGAGCCGTCGTGGAAGTAGGGGGCGCTCTTCGATACGTTTCGCAGCGACGGCACTTTGAACGCCGCCCAGTCCGCCTGTTGCTTGGTCACGGCGGCACGACCGATGTCGACGTCTTCCTCGGCGACGCCTGCGGTGCCGATCCCGACGTTGTAGTAGACGCCGTCCGGAACACCCATCGCGCTCGAGAAAAGCGGCGGCGCGTGACATACGCCGCACTGGCCCTTGCCCATGAAGATCGTCCAGCCTTGCTTCTGCTGCTCGGTCAGCGCGAGGTCGTCGCCTTTGGCGAAGCGGTCGTAGGCCGTATTGTCGCAAACTAACGTCATGCGCTCGTAAGCCGCAATCGCCTTTGCAACCGTATCGGGCGTCATTCCTTCTTCGGGGAACACTTTGTCGAAAGCGACCTTGTAGGCTGGGATCTTCGACAACTCCTTGGTCTTCTTTTCGAGATTCTCCGCTCCGACGCCCATGTTGCCGCCGCCCCACGCACCCTTGGCTTGGGCTTCGAGCGAATCAGCCCTTCCGTCCCAATAGAAGCGATCGAAATACGCTACGTTCCAGATCACAGGGCTGTGACGCGTGAGCTGCTTCTCTTTCGCTCCGATTGCAAGCGGGGTTTCGCCACCGTTGCCATGCTCGTTTTGATGGCACGAGTAGCACGACCTCGTGCCGTCGACGCTCAAGCGGGGATCGAAGAAGAGCTGAGCCCCGAGTGCGGCCTTCAGGATGTTCTGAGGGTTGTCTTTCGGAATCTTCATCTCGGGAAACTCGAAGGGCGCCGGAGGCAGCGCCGGCGCTTCCTCGACGACGGCTTCAGGCTGTTCGACCTTCTCTGCCTTCTTCTTGCAAGCGGTGACCGCAATAGACGCGGCGATGACAACGCTTGCTACAGCGACGAGGCGCATCCGAAGTGTACAGATCATGGCCGCGAGACTAACACGCGCCCACCAGCCGCGGCACCCGGAAAGTGCGGCTCGACCGGGCTTCAGAAGAGCTCATCGATCAACGCGCGCGCCTCGACGATGTTGTCCTCGATCGAGCAGTAGCGCCAAGAACCGTATCGACCGATCGAATGGACTCCCCGCGTGGCGAGCACACGCTTGGTGCGTTCGGTTTCAGCGATCGACCGCGGCGTGATGTGGACATAGGCAGGATCGAGGAGGACTTGATGCGATGCAACGAGGGAGTGATCGCGGACGACCCCGCAAGCTTGTAGGTCGGTGAGCACGCGCGGGAGCCATTCCTCCCCGGCCCTGCGCCCCGCCTCCACCTCGCGTGAGAGGCCGATCTCCACATAGAGACTCATGCGGTCGCTGTCGAAGATGTTGTCGTAGAAGCCGACCCGGTAGAAACACAGCTCGCGCTGCGGGTAGTAGATCCAGTGAACGCCGGAAGGGCCCTTCGCATTGAACCCCAGGTTGAATACCAAGACCTTGCTCCAATCGAAAGCCTGCTCGTCGTGGTCGATGCCACATATCCGGAGCAGAGACACGAGGGGCGCCGTGCTGATCACGGTGTCGAACTGGATGTCGCGTTTGGAGGTCGTTGCGACGCTTCGCTCGACGTCGATCGCGGTGACCCGCTCGGCGAGGGCGATGCTCTCAGGTCGGGTGCCCTTCGCAAGCGCTTCGACATACTGAACGGCTCCCCCCTCGGGATAAGTGAACGTCGCGTTGTAGCCCTCGGGCTCGGTTCGGTCGGCCCGAGAAAGGATCTCCTCAGCGCTCGCATGTGGAAAGAACCGACCCATGGCATCGACGTCGAGCGTCGCAAGGTTCGTGGCATAAAGCTTCTCGTTGTAAGGGATTAGGAACTTCTCTGCGATGCCGCGTCCGTATCGGGCATACAACATCTCTTTGAAGCTATTCGTTTGATCCTCGGAAGGCCTCGCCTTCAGGTCGCGAACACACTCTTGGTATTCGGCCTCGGGCAACTGGTGGATGTTCTTTTGAAATGGGAAGTCGATGAAGCGGTCGGCGTACCAAACACGGCTGTCGCGCTCGATGCGAAGGACGCGACCGTCCATGCGGCTTACGAGCTCCTCTTCGATCTCGGGGTGGCGGAAGTGAAAGAAGTGTCCCGAGTAGTCCCAGACGAAGCCATCGCGCTTGACGGTTCGACAGTAACCGCCGATTTCATCCTCAGCCTCGACGATCAGATAATCGCGCTCGCCTAGGCGATCGGCGCAGGCGAGGCCGCTGATGCCGGCGCCAATGATGAGGGTCCGCGTACGCTCCACCCGAGGCACCTACCATATTCTAGGTCATCGTGTGGGAGTGGTGAGGCGGCACAAACCGTGACTGTAGGCAGACTAGTCGCGGACAAGCCCGCGGACGACGCGAACGACGTCGCCTTCTCGGCGGCCGAGCGCGACTACCTCTCCATCCGGATCGAACAACGCAAGGGCTTGGACGGAGGGAGCCTCATGCCAGGCATCGCCAGCAATGTCTTGCGACGCGATGGGTCGCCCATGCCGCGCATGCTCGACTCCGGCTTCGCGAAGGTCGACGCGCATGAGCGAGCCGCACGCCTTGGAGACCGGGATCAAGCGCGCTTGGACTGCGTCTGCGGTGATCGAATCGCCGTCCAGGGCGCAACCGAGATCGAAGGCACCGCTCGCCGTGCGTCTCAGCTCCGTGACGTGACCGACCGTCCCCAGCGCACGGGCGAGATCCCGCGCAAGTGAGCGCACGTAAAACCCCTTGCCGCAGTGCACTTTCAGCCGAAGCTCCTCACGCTCAACGTTCTCGACGGTTGCTTGGAGAAGCACCACGTTCCGTATGGGCGGCTGCACGTCCTCGCCGCGGCGCGCTCGACGGTGAAGCGGCGTTCCTTCGACCTTGATCGCGCTCAGCTTAGGCGCCTCTTGCGGCCGCTCCCCGATGAATTGCCTCAGCGCTGCAGACACCTTCTCGCGATCGAGCAACGGGACCTCCGCACGCTCCGTCACCGTGCCGTCGGCATCGAGCGAATCGGTCTCCGCTCCGAGTGCGATGGTCACCTCGTATTGCTTGTCCTCGGACTGCAAGTACGGCACGAGCTTGGTTGCTTCGCCGATCGCGATCACCAAGACGCCCGTCGCCAACGGGTCCAACGTGCCGGCATGCCCAACCGACCGCTGCCGTATCGCCTTGCGCACCCGCTGGACAATATCGTGTGAAGTGCACCCTGCAGGCTTGTCGACGACGAGAACGCCGTTCATCCAAAGTACTCAGCGAGCTCGGCCCGCAGACGCTGGTCGGCCTCGTCGATCGTGAGGTCCAGCTGGGTCGCCGCCGCGGCCCGATGTCCGCCTCCATGGAGTGCCTGCGCGATGCGCGAAACATCCGCCTTCCCGCTCGACCGAAGGCTGATCTTGGTCTCGATGCGGTTGCTTCCCCCCTCGACGACCGGCCACTCCCACAGGAGTGCACCGATCTCCGCGCCCTCGACGCGTCGAGCGTAGTTCACCATGCCCTCGACCATGTCATCGTTGGCACCGCAGTCCTCGAGCATCTTTCGCGTCACGCGCATGATCGCGACGCGCCCGTCGAAGGCCATCTGCAAAGTGGAGATGATCTCCGCCAAAAGCTTCAGGCGCGCTGGCTCCCAGCGCTCGAACAAATGATACGCGACTCGCCATGGGTCTGCGCCGTTCTCAATCAGCTTCGCTCCGAGGCGGAGGGTTTCGGGTCGAGTCGACGAATACCGGAAGCCGCCCGTGTCCGACACGATGGCTGCGTACAAAGGCGTGGAAGCTCCAGGAGGGAGCTCGGTTATTCCGACTGCCTCCATCAAGTTTACCACCACCTCACCGGTCGCCGCTGCGCTGGTGTCCCGGACGATCACGTCCCCGACGTCGTCATGGGCATGGTGATGGTCGACCACGACGATCGGCCCAGTCACCTCCGGCCCAGGAAGCCCCGGAGGCAGAAGCTTCTTGGCAGCGATGTCCATGACCCATGTCGCGTCGAAGCGAGCGCCCTCAGCAAGCGAGGCTACCCCTTTTTCGTTTTCCACCAGAAACTGGAGCGATTCCGGGACCGACTCCGACATGAAAAGTGTTGCCTCTTTGCCCATGGCTCGGAGCATCGCAATCAAGCCGAGCGCCGAGCCGAGCGAATCAGCATCGGGTCGCCGGTGGCAAGCCACGAGGAATCGCTGGCCTTGCTGAGCGATTTCCACTGCGCGATCGATCATTGCGAACCCTCCGGTCCGGCTGAGCCCGACTCATCGCGGAGTTCGTCGAGGATCGTCTCGATACGAAGCGCCGAGTCGACCACATCGTCCCAGTAGAACTCGAGCGCAGGGACATGCCGAAGCTGGAGCCGTTGACCCACCTCCCGACGAAGAAATCCCCCAGCGCGCCCCAGCGCATCGACGACCTGCTCTTGACGGTCGGCGTCCACCTCTTCGAGAACCCGAACGTACACTCTCGCAATGCTGAGGTCGTCGGTAACGCGAACGGCCGACACGACGACATCACTTGCAGCGGGTTCTCGCACGCCACCTCGGAGCAACACGTCCATGAGCTCGCTGCGAATCCGCTCCGCGACTCGGTCTGCTCTGCGAAAGCCCTTCTTCTGCGTCATCGTTCCGACCATTCCCCGAGCTCACCCATCGACAAAAGCTCGGTCGACCGACCGATTACGACCGCATCTCCTGCACCTTCGACGAACGATGCGATCGAATCGAGCATGGAATTAGCGTGCCGTCGATCGCCTGAGACGACTGCGAACCCGAGCACCGCCTGCCTATGCGCATCCTGTTGCCCCACCTCGGCCGCGGCTACGTTGAAACGATTCGCGGTCCGGTCGAGGACTTTGCGAACGATGGAACGCTTGGCCTTCAACGAGTTGACGCCAGGTAGCGAAAGCGAGATTTGGCAGACGCCCACAACCATTCGAAACCTCGTCGCTCGGGTTATTCGAGCGTGGCCTCGACCTGTTTCTCTTCGTAGCACTCGATGATGTCTTTCTCTTTGACATCATTGAAACCCTGAAGCCCGATGCCGCACTCCATGCCGGCCGGGACTTCTTTCACGTCTTCTTTGAAGCGGCGGAGCGAGCCCATCGGCCCCTCCCACACCACGACCCCGTCGCGGACCAATCGCGCTTGTGCACCGCGGTTGATCTTCCCCTCGAGCACCATACAGCCCGCGATAGTCCCGACCTTTGGGATTCCGAATGTCCGTCGGACCTCGGCCTTGCCAAGCTCCGCTTGCACGACCTTCGGCGCGAGAAGGCCTTTCATCGCCGCCTTGACGTCGTCAATCGCTTCATAGATGACGTTGTACGTGCGAATCTCGACGCCCTCTTTCTTTGCGGTGGACGAGGCCTTGCCTTGCGGCCGCACGTTGAAGCCGAGGACGATCGCCTGCGAAGCACTCGACAGCATCACGTCGTTTTCGGTAATGCCCCCGACGCCGGTGTGGATGACATTGACCTTCACCTTCTCGGTTCCGAGGTCCGAGAGCGCGCCTTGCAGGGCTTCGACAGATCCCTGTACGTCGGCTTTGACCACGAGCCGGAGCTCCTGGACGTCCCCGGTCTGCATCAGAGCTTGCAACTGGTCGAGCCCGCGGGGGCCCGTGAGGGGTGCCGCGCCAGGCGCCCCCGGCTTCTTGCGCGCCCCCGCTACCTCTTGTGCGCGGCGCTGATCGGTTACCTGGTAGACGAGGTCGCCCGCCGCGGGGAGCTCCGCCAGGCCGAGCACCTCCACCGGGGTCGCCGGCCCGGCTTGGCTGAGCGGCGTGTCCCGGTCGTCGGTCATTGCGCGGACACGGCCCCAAGCTCCGCCCGCAACGACGTAGTCACCAGTATCCAAAGTCCCGTCTCGAATCAACACGTTAGCGACCGGACCTCTGCCTCGGTCGAGATATGCCTCGAGCACGACACCCTGGGCAGGGATGCCCGGATTGGCGGTGAGCTCGAGAAGCTCAGCTTGCAGGAGAACGTTTTCGAGCAGGGCGTCGATGCCGTCACCGGTGATCGCCGAGCACGGAATGTAGATGGTGTCTCCGCCCCAGTCTTCAGGCTGAAGCCCGAGCGCCGCGAGCTCGTTCTTCACCTTGTCCGGGTTGGCCTCGGGCTTGTCGATCTTGTTGACCGCGACCACGATGGGAACCTCAGCGGCTTGGGCATGGCTTACCGCTTCCTTAGTCTGCGGCATGACGCCGTCATCGGCGGCCACGACCAGAATGACGATGTCGGTGGCTTGTGCACCGCGGGCGCGCATGGCCGTGAACGCCTCGTGACCGGGGGTGTCGAGGAACACGACAGTCCCCTGCTTCGTATCGACGCGGTAGGCGCCGATGTGCTGGGTGATGCCGCCGGCCTCGCCGGCAACGACGTCGCTTTGGCGGATCTTGTCGAGCAACGATGTCTTACCGTGGTCCACGTGTCCCATGACGGTCACGACCGGTGGCCGATGCAGCCGATCGGTAACCAAGTCCTCGAACTGCCCGCGCGCATCGCCTACGATCTCGTCTTCGCTTCGTGCGACGTTTTCCACCTCGTAGTTGAACTCGCTAGCGAGGACCGCCGCGGTGTCCGCATCGAGCGTGCTGTTGATGTGCACCCCGGAAACGCCGAGCTCCATCAACCTCATCAACACATCGGTCGCTTTCAAGCTCATTCGCTGGGCCAAAGTCTGGAGCTGGATGTTTTCGTCGATGCGAATAACGCGTTTCTGTGCGCTTGGAACGGTGATCTCGGTCTGCTTAGGCTTCTTTCCGGGCTGAAGGCGCTTCTTTCCGGGGCGGCCTTGGGGACGCCCGGTCGGGCCAATCGAAGAGCGCCCCCGAATCTCGCGTCGCCGCGGAGCCTGGTGTTCTCGCTGCGCGGCGTGCTCGGCCACGATTCGGCGCCTCGCGCCCTCCGACAAGGGGGCTGCGCCGGGTGCTTTGGCTTTGCCACGCCTCATCACGCCTGGCGGAAGCGGGTCGTGGGCAAACCGTCCCTGCTCTTCGTCGGGTTCGGGCTGCGGCTCTGGCACGGGTGTTGGCTCTGAGACGCGCTTCTCTCGAGGAGGCTTCGGCGGCGCCGGAGTCGGCACGGCCGGCTCGGCAACGGCGGGCGTTTCGACGGGCGGCGGCTCTGAGGCGGGCGGCGGCGGCTCTGCTTCGGGGGCAGGCTCCGCACTCGGGGCAGCAGCAGCGTCGGCGGCCACGCTTGGGACCGCTTCAGCCTCGTCGGACTTCTTTCGGCGCTTGCGGCGCACGACTGTGGGTCGAATGCGCTCCTCGACCAGGGTTTCGCTTCGGTCCTTTCCGAGCGCGCGCTTGACGCGGTCCACCTCCGCAGGATCGAGCACGCTCATGTGATTGCGCACCTGAATCCCGAGGGTCGCCATACGCTGGATCAAGTCGCGATTTTCGACTCCCAGCTCCCGCGCGACCTCGTAGACTCGAACCTTGCTCATGAATCCTCCGATAGCGACTCGATCCCCGCCAGACTCTCGACAATCGCCTTCGCGATGCCTCGGTCTGTCACGACGAGGACACCCAGCTCTTGGCGCGAGAACGCTTCTCCTAAGCTCGCCTTTGTCCCCCAAGTCGCCGTCGCGCAACCGATCGCAGTCGCCATTTTAGTCAACTCGAGGCCGCGACCCCGGGCATCGTCGGCGACCAACAGTAAGTCCCCACGATTCGCGCAGAGCTCTGCCCGGACCGCCTCGGCCCCCAGCGCGATGCGGCGGGCTCGCCACGCCGAGCTCAAAAGCCCGTGCACACGCTGGCTGAGCTGCTCGCGAATCATCCGCTCGATGCTCTCGGGCTCGACCTCCGCCACGCCTCGAAGCGCGCGTGCCAACGGGCCGCGCATGACCGCTGCGCGAACGCAGCGCCGACGCAAATGGACGGAAACGCCCCGCCCGCCCAACCGGCGACCGAGATCGACTACCACGAAAGGCGCCGAGGGACCGACGACGAGACGCACCAGCTCATCGCGCTCGGCACGCTGGCCGCAGCCGGTGCACATGCGCTGTGATGTTCTGTGTCGCGCGTGCTTTCCCATGATGCCCAACATCGCCCTTACCCCTGCTTGTCCTCCGACTCTTCCGATGAAGAGCCCTCGGGA
>JBFICQ010000072.1:0-13722 GCA_041581895.1 Polyangiales bacterium
ATCAGGAACCGGGTCATGAAGATGACCAGGATCGCGCGCATACCGTAGTAGCTGTACCGCTCAGCTCCCTCGTTCCCAACGATGTAGGGGATGCCGGGTGGCATCCCGCGCATCGGCGCAGGCGCCGTGCGGTACCGACCCGTAATGGACATGGGTGCGATGTTAGCGGATTATTTGCTCAAGAGCGGCTTTCCGACTCAAACTCGCGCTCGGTTCTTGTCGGTTTCCCATTCGGGAAGTGATACTAACGGGCAGGCGGGGAAGTAGATGAGGGGCCCCGGTGCGCTGCTGCGATGCAATGGAGGATGGCGTGACACAGAGCTATGACCAGAGGAAGTTCGGCCGGGGTTGGGTCGCGAGCCTGCTCGCGATGGCAAGCGTTCTTGTTGCTGCTTCGGGGGCGGTCGCGCAGGCGCCGGCCCAGTTCGATTTGAACCAATTTCGGCCCTCCGAATTGAGAACGGATGGCTTTGCCGTCAGCACCGCCGACGGCCAGGGGCACAAGCGCTTCGGCTTTCAGATCTACGTCGATTATTCCGATGATCCGTTGACCTTCGAAGGAGCACCGATGACCCCTCAAGCGGGTCAGCAGTACAAAATGGTGCACCAGCAGCTCACCGGCCACATCACCTGGAGCCTCGGCCTATGGGATCACCTCGTGATCTTCATGGACCTGCCCTACCATTTCATGGCCGCGGACGATCTCTCCGCTGCCGACGAGATGTTCATCGATTCAATCGGCGCGAGCGGGCTCATCCCGCGCGGAAGCGGCCTCGGGGACATCTACCTCGGAGCCCGAGGCAACCTGTACGGGACGCGCGGCGACGTCTTTCAGATCGCGCTCCAAGCGACGTTGACCGCCAACACCGCTTCTGGCGCCGATTCGCAGCAGAACTACCTTGGCGAGCTCAAGAAAAAGCCATACATCGGCGGCTGGTTCGAGCTTTTGACGACGTTCAATGCGGGTGACCATGTCCGGATTCCGCTCAACGTCGGTTACAAGACCAGCTACGATCAGGACATCGCCCTGCAGCTTGCACTCGGTGGCCAGCTCACTTGGGGTGGCGGCTTGCAGGTTCTGCTCGGCGAGGACCGCTTCATGGTCACGGCCGAAACGTTCGGCCGAACGGCTGCAGATAGCGCGACGGGCTTTGGCGGTCGCGAGGAGACACCGCTGGAGGTTCTCGGTGGTTTCAAATACAACGGCCGCACCGGGCTTTCCGTTGGCGTTGCCGGCACCGCGGGAGTGACTCCTGGCTACGGCGCGCCCGACTGGCGAATGATCGGCCTGCTCGGCTTCACCATGCCTGAGAAGGAAGAGGAAGTAGTCCTCGATGCCGATGGTGACGGCATTCCAGATGACGTCGACGAGTGCCCGAACGACCCGGAGGACATGGACGGCTTCCAGGATGAGGACGGGTGTCCCGACTTCGACAACGACGGTGACGGCGTGCTCGACGCCGAAGATGGTTGTCCCATGGACGCAGAGGACATCGATGGCTTCGAAGACGAGGATGGTTGTCCCGATCCGGACAACGATGGCGACGGCATTCTCGATGCCGACGACAAGTGTCCGAACGAGCCCGGTCCGCCCGAGAACGACGGCTGCCCGGATGCCGACCGGGATGGTGATGGCGTGCCCGATCGGGTCGACAACTGTCCCGACGAGCCCGGAACGGTCGAGAACCAAGGTTGCCAGGCAGCGCAGCTGGTGGTGATCGGCGAAGAGAAGCTCGAGATTCTCGAGAAGGTCTACTTTAGGACTGGCAGCGCGAAGCTTCAGCCTCGGTCGTTCGTCCTACTAGACAACGTGGCCGCCGTCCTGAACGCGCACCCGGAGATCAAGCTCATTCGAGTGGAAGGCCATACCGATTCGACAGGCGCGTTGAAGTACAACATGAGGTTGTCACAAAAGCGCGCCGAGACTGTCGTTCGCTACCTCGTCGGCAGAGGCAAGGTCAGCCGAGCACGTCTCGCCGCCCAAGGCTTCGGGCCCACGCGACCGGTTGTGCCAGACGCGAGGACGAGGGACGAGCTCGCCCAGAATCGACGGGTCGAGTTCCACATCGCCGAGACCGAGCCCGAAGCAAACGACTAGTACGGCCGACGAAACGCCCTCGTCGAGGGCACCAACAGCGCAGCGGGTTCCAGGCTTCGGCCTGGGGCCCGTTTCGCGTCTTGTCCTCAGCTTGCGATTCGAATGGGCCAGTGCTCGTCTTCGACGCCCAGCTTCAGGTTCGCCAGGAACTGCCGTGCTTGTCGAATCGTGATGCGGTCATTCGGGTCACGGCGCAGGCACCTCGTGACGAGGGCGCCGAGCTCGCGTGTTTCAGGTTGCGCAAGGAGAGCACGCACCGGTTCCGGGTCGCCGTCGTGGGTTACGTGTTGCGTGATCATTGCCGCTTCCCCGATGCCGTCGAAGAGTGTCTTCCCCGTGTAAGCTTCGAAGATCAGGCAGCCAAAGGCATAAACGTCGGCGGGAATCGCCTGGTTCGTGTCCCCGGTGCCCCAGATCTCAGGCGATCCGTAGTTCGCGGTTCCGCACCCAGGACGGAGGTGTCGGCCCGCCAGACCGAAATCGACGAGCACCGGCTTCGGCGGACTCCCCACTCCCGTAGTGGCGTCCGCATTGCACACGATGATGTTGGAAGGTTTGACGTCTAGATGTGCGATACCGACTTGGTGCATCGCATCGAGACCGGCCCCAACCCCGAGCAGGAGGTCGCGGGCCCTTCGAATCGAGAGATCGCCCATTTCGAGCGTGCGCTCTAGGCTGGGTCCTTCGACTAGCTCCATCACCAAGATCGGTTTCGGCCCAGCTCCCGCGTCGAAGGTAACGAAACGAGCGATGTTGGGATGTTCGGGGAGTGCTAGGAGCGCTCCCGCCTCCTCTCGAAACAGACGCAAGAACTCCTCTTCAGACAAGGTGCGCGCCGCGGCAGCCGAGTAGTCGGGCACTTTCAAGGCGAATAGCGGCGCCGATTCGTCGTCCCGCTCTTCGGCGCGACGTGCTACGAAGACCGAGCCGACAGCGCCCGTTCCGGCTGCTCGAATCAAGTAGAAGCCGCCCAAGATCCGGCTAGGTGGAGCCCAGGCGGGCAGGGGGGCGTCCGCATCGAGCTCGGGCGGTGCGATGCTCGGTGCTCGTCGGGGCGCATCGAGCGGCAGCCGCCGGAGGTGCTTCAGAACTGCTTTGGTCAGGTCTGCGAACGTGCCAGGGAGGTCCTCATCGATTGCGCCCACGGCATTGGCGTGCGCCTGATCGATTTCGGAGACAGACGCGCGAAGCGCCCGTTCGACCTCGAGCCCCATCGCCCAGATCGCGGCGCCCGATGTGGGTGATTCCTTTGCGGTGTTGCCGAGCCGACGGCGCCACCCACTGACGAGCTGAGCAAGCGTGGCGACGCCGCGTTCCAAAGGAGCGAGTGGCGTGGTGGCTGCTCGGTCCGAGACTTCGGTGAGCGAGCTCGACGCTGCGACCGAGCGAAGGCCGCGCGCCAGCAAGGAAAGCGCCCGTCGCAGTGCTTCAATCCGCGCTGAGGATGCGACCGGAAGCTCGTTGCCGACGGTGCGAAGGGCGTCGGCAGCAGTGACCAATCCGTGACCGCTCCGTTCGGCAGTCTGGGTCGCCTGCATGAGCTTGATGTAAGCGCGAAGGGCCTTCTTGATTTCCGGGACCATGGAGGCTTCGGCCATCGTCTTCAAATCTTCGAGATGTCGCACATGCTCGGCGGTTGCGATGACGATGTCAGACACGTCGGCGATGTCTTCCCGAACTAGCGCGTCGCAGGTTCTGGCCGTGGCTGCGCAGAGCGTCCGCCGGAGCGAGCTCTGGGGGTCGTGCTGCACCCTGTTGAGCAGAACCCGCTGCGTGAGCAGTCGGCGCTGCCTGACCAGATCTTTACGTACGTCCACGGGAAAGCCATCGGCGTCGACGAGATGCAACATGGTTCGGAGTTGGCGGAGACGAGTGCTGAATTGCGGAACCCGGTCTCCCTCTTGCAGTGGGTCGCCCTCTCGAATGACCAACCAGCTGGTAACGTGTTGAAACAGGTCGCCCAAGCGATGGTCGTGCTCCACTCCTGGGTCATCATCTTCGCCCAGGAGCAAGAGGTCGTTCAGTGCGGAGGTCTCAAACAACGCCGAGTCGAGCTCTCGCAGGGCCAAGAACGCCGCCACCTCGGTCTCCGGGTCTTCCCGCTCGGCCCGTTCGAGTAGGGTCACTTTGGCCGCGGCAGTTTCGAGGATCGACTCGGCTTCCCGTGCTGCTTGATAGGCGCCGTCCCGAGCGAACGTATCCAACGCGTCCGAGATCATGTCGCGGAGCGTAGGCTCACGCCTCGCGCGAGCGCCGCTGAGCTCGTCGGCGAGGGCTCGCATGAGTGCAGCGCGGCAGACGTCTTCGCTCGCACTTTGGGCGACCGATTTGCGGAGGTGTGCCTCGGCCCTCTCGGCAGCCGCATCGGCGAATCCGCGTCCCAGACGTTCTCGCCGGAGCTCAACTAACGCCTCGGCCGTGTCGAGCCCCCCAACGCGTGTCAATTGATCGAGCAACGCTTCGACTGCCTCCGGGTGACTTTCCGCGGCGCGCGGAAGGCCGGCGATCATGGCCGCGGCTATCCCGTGGTCCTGCTGAAATACGACCGACTCCAACAGATCTCGACAGGCGCGCAGCCCCCTGTCTGGCTCGACCGCAATGCTTGCAGCGAGCGAAGCGGCGGCCCGGCGCCATTCGGTAATGGTGAATTCTGGATCGAGATGCCGATGCATCTCCTCGCGAAACACGGGCATCGATGACGCCAACAGACCCCGGGCAGACGCCACGTGGCGCCAGACGAGTGTCTCTCGATCCGCCAGCAGTCTGTCCCAGGCCTCTCGAACCGGCCGCGTGCAGAACACGCGGATGCCGCTGTCGTCCCCTTCGGCTGCCCTGCGCGCGGCCTCGCGTGCGGCGCGCTCTAATAGCCTCGCAGCCAGACGACGCGAGGGCAGCGATCCCGTAGCCGGGTTGCTCAGCCAATCGTGACTCAGCTCTTGGCGAGAGATGAGCGCCAATGCCAACGCGTCGGCGTTCGCGACGGTACCGATCGGCAGGCTCAGCGCCAAGGCGACGCGGGCGCGCATGAATCGACCCCCGAGAGCGCGTTGCGACCCGAGAGCGAGCTGGGTCGCTACGGCGACGAAGGTAGCGGCATCACCGCGACGCAGTCGTTGCAAGACCAACCGTCCAAGCTTGCGCTTGGTAGCGCTCGCCGGAAGCGCAGCCGCGACCTCGTAGAGGGCAGCAGCAGCAGCCGGCCCCGACAGCCAGTCGAGCCGTTCGACGTAACCTCCCTGAACGGCAACGTCCATGCTGGCCAGGAGCACGTTTGGGTCGAGACCCTCGAGGGGTACAGGTCGGCGTTCGTCGACCACCGCACGAGCCAACGTCGCCATCCCTTGGCGCCACGCGGCCTCGCGCTGCTCCAAGGCGCTCAGCCGGTGCAACACCGTCAGGCCTTCGAGGCGGTCCCGAGTGGCAGCACGCATCCCGCGAGATTCTAGCCTGCCGATCGCCTCCATCAAAGCGCGGTTGACAAGGGCAACGCGACCTCCTAGCCAAAAGAGGCGTGCTCCAACTCTCTTTCGAGTTTGCCGGCGATTCCTCGACGATCTCGGACCCCGGCACGGTCAGGCGCCCCGAGGACGATCTCGACCGCGCCTTTGACCGCGCATCCGACTGGAGCCAAGCCCTTGCGCAACGGCTTGGTCAGCCAATCCGGCTGGTCATCACCGATAACCGCAGCACCATGCTCTCGGCGCGGTCAAAGGGAAATAGGCTCGAGGTGCGCCTTCATCACATGTTTCTGACCGCTGACGAGGACATTCTCGAGGCGGTCGGCGACTATCTCGACGGAGGCCAACACGCGACGGTCGTCATCGACGATTTCATCGAAAAACACCGAGTCCGTTACGTCGCATCAGGCCAGCCTCAAAGCGCCCTGCATGCCGAGGGCCGTCACCACGATCTCCAGGCGATCGCCGATAGCCTCGGACAGCGGCACTTCGGAGGCGTCGTCGACGTCAAGATCGCCTGGGGAAAACGCGTACAGCTCAAGCGGCGCCAGCGTTCGCTGCAACTTGGAACCTATCTGCCCGATGAGCAGTTGATTCGAATTCACCCCGTGCTCGATCAAGCCTGGGTTCCGAGCTTTTTCGTCGAGGCGGTGGTCTTTCACGAGATGCTGCACCACGACATGCCGGCCGTGGTTCGAAACGGTCGCAGGCACTATCACACCAAGGCATTCAAGAAACGCGAGCGGAGCTTCGAGTACCACTCCGCAGCCGAGAAATGGGAAGGGGAGAATTTGTGGCGCTTGTTGCGTGGGCAGTGAGCGCTCGGGTCTGATTCGATGGCGCGTCGCCGAAAAATTCGTTCGTCGATTTCGGTGCCGATCACGCTCGGTGCCGTCACCGTCTTACTCAGCGTGGCGCTGCTCGTGGGCTGGTCGTTCCTCCTGGGCCAAAAGATGCAGCGCTCTGCCGACATCGCCGGGGATGTGTGGCTTTTGGTCCTCGGCGCGGCTTCGTTCGTGCTGATCATCGTCGTGCTCGTGCTCTTCGTGATTTCGCTGGCACGGGGGATCATCGAAGTCCGAAAGCAAGATACGTTCATCGATTCGGTCACCCATGAGCTCAAGAGCCCTCTCGCCTCGCTTCAGCTTTGCCTCGAGACATTGGGGCGGGAAGGGCTGGACGGCGCTGATCGCGAACACCTCCGCGAGATGATGCTCGACGATGTCGATCGACTCCGCGCGTTCATCGACGACGTCCTCGAGGCGAACCGCTTGTCCTATGCGCGCCCTGGCATGCTCAACCTCAGCGATGTGCCGTTGGCCGAGCTCGTCGAGGACTGCGCTGAATCAGTTCGCCTGCGACACAAGCTCGAGCCCAACGAGTTGCTGATCGACGTCGACCCCGATCTCGTGGTGAGCACCGACCGTGCCGCTCTCGAGATTGTCGTCAAGAATCTCATCGACAACGCGGCAAAGTATTCGGGGCGCCCCGCTCTGGTCGAGGTGATCGCCCGCAGGGAAGCCGATCACAAAGTCCTGCTCGAGGTACGTGACAACGGCATCGGCATCGACCGAAAGAACCTCAAACGCGTGTTCCATCGGTTCTATCGCGTCGAAGACCAAGAGGTGCGCCGACGGCGCGGCACGGGTCTTGGCCTCTTCGTAGTAGGGGCATTGGTAAAGCAGTTGGGTGGCAGGGTCGAGGCGCTTTCCGAAGGGCGCGGATTGGGCACGACGATGCGGGTGGAGCTTCCCGTGGCACACGCAGTGAGCGCGGCATGACGAGCAGCGACTCCCAAAGGCTTCTCGTCGTCGAGGACGAGGACCACCTCGCAGCGGGCCTGAAGCTCAATCTCGAGCTCGAGGGCTATCGCGTCGATGTGGCGGCGAACGCCAAAGAAGCCGGACAACGCTTGCTCGACCCTTCGGGCTACGACGCGATCGTGCTCGACGTGATGTTGCCAGACATCAACGGCTTCGATTTGTGCAAGAAGTTTCGCGACGCCGGCAATTTCATCCCGGTGATCATGCTTACCGCACGCTCGTCCCCAGACGATCGCGTTCGGGGTCTCGAAGCAGGGGCCGACGATTACATGGTGAAACCATTCGAGTTGGGCGAGCTCCTTGCTCGGGTGCGTTCGGTCCTTCGGCGGCGTCGATGGGAGCAGGACGCGGGGAACCACTCGAAAACCTCCACTCTGTCGTTCGGCACGGCGAACATCAACTTCGACACGCACGAAGTGAGCGTCGCGGGCGAGGCGGTGCAACTGACCCAGCTCGAGCTCGACCTCTTGCGTTACTTCGCCGAGAACGCCGGCCGTGTCTTGAGTCGCACCGAGCTCCTCGAGCGCGTCTGGAAGCTTCGAAACTACGGCAACACGCGGACCGTCGACAATTTCATCTCGCGCCTGCGGCGTCGCTTCGAGGACGACCCTAGCGATCCGACGCACTTCCTCTCCGTCCGCGGCGCCGGATACAAGTTCATCGCGTAGGCACTAGCGTGGGGGCGGTGGGGCGAGATCCGTCGCTCGGCCCGAGGCTCGACTGCGACCAGCCCCCATTGACACAACTGTGACAGAAAAGGGACCAAATCATGACGGTGGCGGCCATGCGGGTGAGATAGCTTCTGAGCATGGAAAGCAAGGGAATCGCGACCGACCTCAGCCCGTCCATCTCGCCGACTCGAGCCCAAATGTGGCGCAGGGCCACTCCGTTCATCTTGTCTCACTTAGCCGTGCTCGGCGCGATCTGGTCCGGCGTCACTTGGCAGTCCGTGGTGCTTTGCGCCGTCCTTGTGATCGTTCGCATCTGGGGAATCACTGCTGGCTATCACCGGTATTTCTCCCATCGCACCTACAAGACGAGCCGCGCGATGCAGTTCGTCTTGGCGTTCCTGGCGGAGACGAGCGCGCAGAAGGGCGTGCTCTGGTGGGCCGCACACCACCGCGTGCATCACAAGCTGTCGGACCAACCGGGCGACGTTCACTCGCCTGTCCAGAACGGTTTCCTTTATGCTCACATGGGCTGGTTGTTCGACAACACCAGCGAAACCCGCTGGGACAAGATTCGAGATTTCGCCAAGTATCCGGAGCTTCGTTGGCTCAACAAGCATTGGCTGGTGCCACCGACGATGTTGGCCGTGTTTTGTTTCCTGGTAGCGGGCTGGCCGGGCCTCTTCATCGGGTTCTTTTTGAGCACCGTGCTCCTTTGGCACGACACCTTCATCATCAACTCGCTCACGCACCTGTGGGGTAAGCGCCGCTTCGACACCACGGACGACAGCCGCAACAACGCGCTCACTGCGCTCCTGACGCTAGGCGAGGGCTGGCACAACAACCATCACTACTATCAGTCGTCATGCCGCAACGGCTTCTATTGGTACGAGATCGACGTGACCTATTACGTGCTCAAGATGATGAGCTGGGTCGGGCTGGTTTGGGACATCCGCGAAGTTCCCGACCACGTTCTCGCGGAGGGACGACGCCTTGATCGCGGCGAGGTCGAAGAATACGAAGCCTCCGGCGAGCCCCAGCCGAGGCTCGCGGCTTGATACGCTGACTTAGGCAGCTCGGCTTGCGCCTAGAGCCACCATCTCAGGATGTGGGCCCACCAAGGTGCGGGTTTGCGGCTTGGCTGCCAATTTTGCTCTTCACTTCTCATAGGGGCCTCCACGGGCAAGAGATGCACCCCGAAACGTGATTATATCTAAGACGCGCTAGTTTCCGAATTGTTTCACAAGCGCTTGGAGCCCCCGAAATTACAGGGAGATTTGGCGTCCAGGCTACCTGGCGTAGAGCTCGCGCCCATCTCCTTCGACGTAACTCTTGAACCTGGTAGGGATCCGAAGGAGGTCGCGTCGGACCGCGGGGCGGATGATCGAGACCAAGACGCCGTCCCCGATATCGACCATGGCTCCAAACGAGACGAGGGTCTTGTCGCGCTTCCACGGTCGGGCTCGAAGAAAGCCCCAACCAGCGCGGAGCTCATGCCCCTGCGAGTGATCGAGCCGAAAAATCATGACGCGTTTGCTGGGGTCCAGCGTCGTTTGGAGCACATAGGTGATGTCGACAGGACCCCACTGCTGACGAATCGCGAGGTCGATCTCGTTACCGGTCTGAGCTCGGATGTCACTCTCGGTCGCGAGAGGAATGATGCGCTTGTAGCTAGGTAGATCCTCCATCGCGCGCCAGGCTGCCTCTACGGGTAGGTCGACGACCTGCCAGCTCTGGCCTCCAAAAAGCTTCAAGGAGCCTCGCTGCTCGTTCCTGGGTTTCATCACGAGTTCTCCGGATGCCAGCAGTTGCCTCTCCTGCACGTTGAGGTGTCCCGCCTCAGATGCCGAGGAGGAAGGCGTCCCCGACAGCGCCACCAGCACGCAAAAGGCCGCCGTCGACCAGGTCAAAACTGGCCACCACCGGCGTTCCTGTCTATGTCTGGCGGTAATCATGCGCACGGCGTCGGTCCTCGCTGCGATATCTGTTTGGATTGCCTGCGTCACTGTGAGTGCCCAGTCCAGTGACGGCGGTTCTGTCGAGCCCATTCATAGTATAGCGTCAAATGCCGCATCGGCAGCGTCGGCCGAAATCGATCCAAGTGGCCAGGATTATGGTCTTCCCGCTTGGACCTCGGTCATGCCTCCGGTGCTCGCCATCGTCCTCGCGCTCGTTTTTCGCCACGTCCTGCTTGCGCTGGTTCTCGGGGTCTGGCTCGGCGCGTTTCTGCTCGCCGGATTGTCCCCTGTCAGCTCCTTTGCGCGCTTGCTCGACACGCACCTCGTCGGCGCCATCGCCGACCGCGGCCACGCGTTGATTCTCGCCTTCACGGTGTTGCTCGGGGGCATGCTTGGGCTCATCACTCAAAACGGGGGGGCCAAAGGCCTCGCATCGTGGGTGCGAAGCGATACGGGAAGCCGGCGGCGCGGCCAACTGACGACCTGGTTTCTCGGTCTTTTGGTCTTCTTCGATGACTATGCGAACTCGCTGCTGGTGGGCGCATCGATGCGTCCGGTCACCGATCGGCTTCGCATCAGTCGCGAGAAGCTTGCGTTCTTGGTCGACGCTACGGCGGCTCCGGTATCTAGCCTGGCCTTGATCTCCTCGTGGATCGCGGTCGAGGTCGGCTACATCGAAGATCAATTCGTGCACCTCGGGATCGAACGCGACGCATACGTGACGTTCATCGAAACGATCCCCTATCGCTTCTACCCTCTGCTCATGTTGTTGTTCGTCGCCTGGATCGCTTTTCGTGGCCGTGACTTTGGGCCCATGCTCAGGGCCGAGAGGCGTGCGGCCTCGGAAGGGCTCCTCCTGCGTCCCGGAGCTCAACCGGCGTCTGATTTCCACGACGAGACGGTTCGCGAAGACGTCGATGGCCGCCCGATGAACGCGTTGATTCCCGTCCTCGTCGTCGTGCTGGTGGCGGGTGCAGGCATTTACTTCGATGGGCGTACCAAGGTGCTCGCCGCCGGGCTCGATCCCTCCCTTCGAGCGATCGTCGGCGCAGCGAGCTCGAGCGCAGCCTTGCTCTGGGCCTCGGGTGCCGGTTGTCTTGCAGGTCTAGCGATGTCCCTTTGGAGTCGTGCGCTGACACTCAGCGATTCGATGGACGCGTGGATGTCCGGAATGCGCGGGATGTTGCCCGCAGTGTTGATTCTCGTGTTGGCGTGGGCGCTTGGGGCGGTCTGTCGAGACCTCCACACTGCCGAGTTCTTGATCGGCGTCGTGGGCGATTGGCTGACGCCGATGTGGATTCCCGCGACGGTATTTGTCCTGGCTGCCCTCGTTAGCTTTGCCACGGGTACCTCCTGGGGAACCATGGCGATCTTGTTTCCTCTGGTCGTGCCCCTCGCGCACGAGCTCGCCCCAGGCAGCGAAGGGATTCTCCTTGGCGCGGTATCTTCGATTCTCGCGGGTTCCGTCTGGGGCGATCACTGCTCGCCGATTTCCGATACGACGATCCTCAGCTCCATGGCGACTAGTTGCGATCACATGGACCACGTACGCACCCAGTTGCCCTACGCCTTGTTGGCGGGCTTCGTGAGTCTGCTTTGTGCCGAGATCCCGGTTGCCGCGGGTTGGTACGGGCCCTGGGTCGGCCTCGGGGTGGGGGCGGCGGCGATGATCGTGGCGTTCGAGCTAGTCAGCCGGCCCGTGACCCCGTGACGGCTTCGCCTCGAGCTCACCTGAGATCAGCTGATCGCGAAGAAGCCGTTTGAGCGTCTTGCCACTGGTTCCCTGCGGGAGCGCGTCGACGAAGGCATACCGCCTCGGGGCCTTGTACGGTGCGAGGCGCTCCCGTGCCCAGTCATCGAGATCCTCTGCTGCTACCGCCGTGCGTGGCACGATCACGGCCACGACTTCTTCGCCGTAGTAGTCATCCGGTTCGCCAACCACCGCAATGTCGGCAACCGCGGGGTGTGCGCCCACCGCACTCTCGACCTCGAACGGGTAGATGCTGTGTCCGCCTCGCAAGATCAGATCTTTGCTTCGATCCACCACCGTTAGCCGGCCCATCTCGTCGACGAAACCGATGTCTCCCGAGTGGAGCCAGCCGCCGCGCATCACGTGGGCGGTCGCCGTCTTGTCATCGAGATACCCAGCCATCACGTTTTGCCCGCGGACCAATACCTCGCCACGAGCGCCCGTAGGTAGAGCCACGCTGCCTTCGTTTGCGATCCGGATTTCGACGCCCCAAACGGGTCGACCGACCGATCGAGGCACGGCTTCGTCAGGCGGCGCGTTGATCGTCGAAATCGTTGCCTCGGTGAGCCCGTATCCCTGCCGAACGGTGGCGCCGAGCCGCTCCTCGGCCCGTAGTCGGAGATCTTCGACGAGCGGAGCGCCAGCGCTCATGCACCAGCGAAGCAAAGGGGGAGCTGGCTGGCTGGCTTCGTCGGCCCAAGCGACGAACATCGTCGGTACCCCGGGGAGCCAGGTCACCCCGTGCTTTGCGCAGAGCTCCAGGCTCCGTTCCGGGGAAAAGCGCGGGACGAAGACGGTGCGGGCACCCGCGCAGAACGGCGCGAGCAGCGTCATGCGGATCCCGTAAGAGTGCGTCAGAGGCAGTGTGCCGAGCACGCAATCCTTTTCAGACAGCGCGAGGGTATGTCCGACGAGAGCCGTGGTGTGTGCGCTCAGTGAGCCATGGCTGATGCAAACGCCCTTGGCAGCACCGGTCGTTCCCGAGGTGTAGAGAATCATCGCGAAGTCGCTTGGCTCGCAAGCGATCGGCGACATTCGACCTCGCGCGTTCTCGAGCGCCTCGTCGATTCGGATGACCTCCGTGTCGGTGCCTGCACGTTTCTTGCTGTCTTTAGAGAGATCGAAGTGCGGCGCATCGCTCAAAAGCGCTTTGCACCCTGCGTGTTGCAGCCGGAACGCGATCTCGTGCGAAGTCGACATGATCGGTATTGGCAGGGTCGTGCATCCGGCGTAGACCGCACCAAACCAAGCAGCGACGAACTCGAGCCCGTTCTCGGTGCAGACAGCAACCCGGTCGCCAGGCCCGAGACCCCGTGCAGCCAAGTGCGCTGCGACCCGCCCCGCGTCGCGGTCGAGCGCTTCGTAGCTAAAAGCGAACTCACCGCGGCCGGAGTCGATGATCGCCGTTCGTGCGGGATGGCGCGTGGCCCAGCCGTGCAAAAAGCTTCCGATGTTGGCGTTCACCGTCGCGAACGTAGCACGGCTCTCGCCACTGGACGGCCTGCGATCCCGGGTTACGATCGACGTCATGCCAAGCGCAAGAGCGGTGCAAATCAGCGAAGCGGGAGGCCCGGAGGTCTTGAGGATCGGCGAGATCGAGCTTCCGGAGCCGGGCGCAACCCAAGTTCTAGTACGAGTCGAGGCCGCGGGCTTGAACCGCGCGGATTGTCTGCAGCGGCGAGGCTTTTATCCTGCGCCGCCTGGCGTCCCCGCCGACGTGCCCGGGCTCGAGCTTGCGGGTGTCGTCGAGGCTGTAGGGGCAGGAGTCGAAGACTGGGCCCCGGGCGATCGCGTGATGGGCATCGTTGGCGGCGGCGGGATGGCGGAACGAGTCGTCACGGAAGCCCGAGAGCTGATGCGGATCCCGAGCGGGCTCTCCTTCGAGCAGGCCGCTGCCATTCCGGAGGTATTTCTGACCGCGTACGACGCGGTGGTGCTCCAAGGAGGCCTTCAGCGCGGTGAGTCGG
>JBFICQ010000073.1:0-13619 GCA_041581895.1 Polyangiales bacterium
GGGCGAGGGAATCACACCGAGTGGTCGCTCCAAGCTGTCCCAGATCGTGTCGAAGACATCGAGCAACCCGTCAGTCTCCGGTTCTTGCGAGCCGCCGATGGCCAGTGAGAGCCATGCCCTCTCCTCGACGCGGTACGTCCAAGTCGGGAGCAAGAGAAACCCGTCACCGAAGCTCTCCCACGGATGTTGTTTTGCGGCTCCGGGCGCGAACGACGCACCGCCGAAGAGCCGAGGAGCCGGGCTTGCCTCCGCGGCAATGTGCTCAGCGCCCTCGAAGAAGTGATCGACCGCAACCGCATTCGGCGCCAAGGTCGCGGCAACGCCCAGGCCCGAGCACGCCGCGCTTTGTGGCGGGTCCCAGAGGATGCTTGCCTCGCGCGGAAACGCTCGCAGCAAAGCGTCCGGCGGCGCCACAGGCGCGGGAACGGTTACAATCAGGTCGACGTTCGAGCTCCTTCGGCGAAGCGCATCCTCCAGAAACGCGCGCGACGTCTCGCGACTCGGAATCCCCTCGAATGCAAAGGCAGCGCCCTGGGACCTCATGACGCCTCCCGCGGTTCGCCGACGAATAGCGTGCAAGCCCCAAACGTAAAGGGCTTGACTTCAACCACCTTCAACCCCGCTGCCCGCAGTTGGTCGGCGAACTCCTCGGAGGGGGGAAACGCGGCGATCGATTGTTGCAGGTACCGGTACTCGCGCGAACCGGAGAGCATCCCGCCCAGCAGCGGAATTACCTGACGCACGTGAAAGCGCGCGACGGGACTGAGGAGCCCCACACGCGGCTCAGACAGCTCGAGAACGGCAATGCGACCGCCCGGCTTGGTGACGCGGGCCATCTCGCGGAGCGCTTTGGCTCGGTCGGGGACATTGCGAATACCAAACGCGATGCAACAGGCGTCAAAAGCGTCATCGTCGAACGACAGCGCTTGCGCATCGCCTTCTCGAAGCTGCACTCGATCTGCAAGGCCCGCTCGCCTCGCTTTCTCGACGCCAATCTCGAGCATTCGCGGCGATGGATCGGTGCCCACGACCTGCGCGTCCGGATACATCCGCGCGATCATCAATGCGAGGTCGCCGGTGCCGGTAGCCAAGTCGAGAACCCGCGCGTCCGAGGGAAGCTCCATCGCAATGACCGTCTTGTGGCGCCACGATTGATCGATCCCCATCGACATCAAGCGATTGAGCAGGTCGTAACGACCTGCAATCTGGTCGAACATCCTCCCGGAACCCGGGCCCGGAGGCGTCGTTTGCGGAAGCGCCTCACTCACTTTCCACCTCGTTCGACCGCCTTGGTCTGAATACGCGTGCTTTCCTGCACTTCCTGCTTTCGGGAGTGGAGCCGCATGTGACCGCGTTGAATCCCTTCGCCGGCGAGAGCCCGCAGCGCGGCCAGGTTCGAGGCCATGCCAGCGGCGGCCATCACGATGGCAAGCTCGCCTGCCGACTTTACGCCCATGAGCTCGAATCCCGCGCGAACACCGCGATGTACGCGTGTGGAGCCACCGACGGTTCCAACGGCAAGCGGCATGTCGAGCTCGCCGCGAATTCCACTTTCGGTTCGGCGCCAAACCGCTAGCGGTTTGTAAGTACCTGTCACCGAGGCAAACGCGTGGGCTCCGGCTTCGATCGATCGCCAATCCTGTCCCATCGCCAGCGCAACGGCGTCGACACCGTTCATGATGCCCTTGTTGTGGGTGACGGCGCGATACGGATCGAGTTCGGCAAACCTACTGGCCTTCACGATACCCTCGGCAAGCTCGGGGCCACCGAGCACATCGGCAGTGACCTCGCAATGGACGTGCACCCGACGCCGTATCGGAAGATTGCTCAAGATACGTAGGCCGACTGACCCACCGGTGAACTCACGGATCTCGGGGGCCACCGCCTCCGCGACGGCGTCTACTACATTCGCGCCCATGGCGTCGCCGACGTCGACATAGAGATGAACCACGAGCACTCCGTGCTCCTCGTCGAGGACGCGAACGTCCATGTCGCGACAGCCGCCGCCGCGCTTGACCATTCCCGGGATCGCATCGTCTGCCACTCTGAAGATCCGCTCTCGCTCTGCCTCGACGCGTACCTTGGCTTCTCGGGGGTCGGGCACGTCGTCGAACTGGACCTGTGTCGTCATGATCGGTGCGGTCGCTTCACCGAAAAAACCGCCGGTCATTCGTACCTGGCGAGCAGCGTTCGATGCCGCTGCGACGACCGACGGCTCTTCGACAGCCATTGGTACGAGCACATCGCGGTGGTTCACGCGGAAGTTGAGGGCGATCGCCAGCGGAAGGCCGTGGACCGCAATCACGTTTTCGCTCATGCGATCGGCGATCTCGAGGGTCAGCCGCCCGCCGTCGCGGAGGTGCTCGGCGGAAGCTTCCGAGAGCAAACCGGTTTCGATCATCGTTCGAAGCCGCTCTTCGATCCGCTCGCGATAGAAACCCGGGATCCGGCTCGTTACGCTTGAGGTTTGGTCAGACATTCATGCCTCTTTCTCTGTTCAATCGCTACGACTCCCGGTGGACGGTGGCTCGGGCCACCGTAAACAACGCATCGCGGGCGCGGCTTTGGTGCAAGCCATCGAGAGCCCGACATGCAGCTTCCGCCTCGCTGACCGCTAGCTGACGCGTGGCCTCGAGCGCTCCCGTTCGATGAAGAGCTTCGAGCAGATGCAAACGCGGCGTTTCTGCGACCATATCTTCGGGCCCGGAGACCAGCTTTTCGAGCTCCGGCCGCAAGGAGGGGTCACGCTCCAGGGCAACGATGAGGGGGTGCGTCATCTTGCCTTCCCTCAGGTCGGCAAGAGGAGACTTCCCGATGGTTGGCCCGTCGCCGGCGTAGTCGAGATAGTCGTCGACCAATTGGAAGGCCACCCCCAAGTGCAGCCCATAGTCCTCGAGCGCCTCGCAGGCATCCTGCTCCAAGCCCCCTGCGCGCCCGCCTGCGAACATCGCCCATCGGAACAAGGCCGCCGTCTTGCCTTCGACGACCTGCATGTATGTCTGCAGGCGTGCATCGATCCGACCTCTGTTCTCCAGTTGGATTGCCTCGGCAAAGATCATCTCGTCGATGATGTCCAACAGCCGCACCAGAACATCGGGCATTTCGGCAGCACGCACGCGACGAAGCGCGTCGATGAGCAGCCAATCTCCGGCGAAGATCGATGCAGCGTTTCCGTACAACGTACGGGCTGCAGGCGCGCCACGACGCCTTTCACCGAGGTCGATGACGTCGTCGTGAAGAAGCGTGGCACAGTGCACGAGCTCAACCGCGACGCCAAAATCTCGGGTCCGACTATCGAGCCCTTTGCCGAGTCGAGATGCGAGCACGACGCACATGGGGCGGAGCCGCTTACCCGCGGTTTCGAGAAGATGATGTGCGCTCTTGTGCACGACGGACTCGCCCGTTGGCAGGTTCTGAATCGCCTCCTCGAGGGCGCTCATGTCCCACTTCACCAGGGCGGCAAGCTCGGCGAGATGGGCCGAAAGGTCTCCCAAGCCTTGTGAGTCGCAGACCGCCTGCAGACTGGTCAGCACGTCGGATGACGACGAGCCTGATCGGATCGCTGCTACGAGAGACATCGTGCGCCTTCCGTGACTTTCGCCCGCCTCATTGCTCCTGCTCTTCAGCCGCTCGTAGGTCGGCCGGATGGATCCCTCGGCCGGCAACTAGGAGCCCTACCAGCCGTTCGCCGGCTCGTGATAGCGCACTCAGGCGACAAAGTCGCTTGCGCATGTGGTCGATTCGGCGGCGCTCCTTCGGGGTGAGCTGAGACGGCGCGTCGTCGAGGTGTTTACGAGCTTCGGCGAATGCCTCGATCGCTTCGCGAATGAGATTGAGCTCTCTGCGCTCGTAAACTCGACGCAGAAGCTTCCACACACTGGTTTCGGCCTCGTAGAAGTCTTTTCGTTCGCCGGGACGCCAGGTCTTGCGGACGGCACCCCACCGAACGAGCTCAGCCAGCGACAGGCTGACCGCGCTGCTGCTCAGTTGAAGCGTCTCGGAGAGGGCAAGGGTCGTCATGGGCTCTGGCGAGAGGTAGAGCACGGTCCAAATGCGCCCCATATGGCGTCGGAAGCCCCAAAACTCCATTAGCCGGCCCATCGCGTCGGCTGCCTGGAGCTCGGCATCGCGCCATAAGGGCTTGGAACTACTTGACTCTTCTTGTTTGACGGCTGCGCTGGGCACTTTGGAAACTCAGTTCTTTCAAATTTTCATGAAGGGACGTAAGGCCAAAGAGAGCCCGAGTCAAGAAAGGCGCGTCGTGGCTCCAGACGCACCCCGGGGCTAGACTCGGCAGCTCTCGATGGCCGAAAAACTGAACAAGTACAGTGCCCGAATCACGCAGTCACCCGCGCAGGGCGCCTCCCAGGCGATGCTGCACGCCACCGGGCTGACGCGCGCCGACATGCACAAGGCCCAGGTGGGCATCTCCGCGGTTTGGTACGAGGGGAACAGCTGCAACATGCATCTCAATGCGCTCGCTGAGGTGGTGAAGGAGGGCGTGGAGAGCGCAGGGCTCGTCGGGATGCGGTTCAACACGATCGGGGTGTCGGACGGCATCTCGATGGGCACGGACGGGATGAGCTACTCGATGCAATCGCGCGATCTGATCGCCGATTCGATCGAAACGGTAATGAGCGCTCAGTGGTACGACGCCAACATCTCGATTCCCGGATGCGACAAGAACATGCCGGGCTGCATGATCGCGATTGGACGGTTGAACCGACCGGCGTTGATGATCTATGGGGGAACGATCCGAGCCGGGCGCGGCAGCGACGGTGAAAAGCTCGACGTGGTGTCCGCATTTCAATCCTACGGAGAGCTCCTCGCAAAGAAGATCGACGAAGCCAAGCGCCTCGACATCATCGAGCACGCGTGTCCGGGCGCAGGAGCATGCGGCGGCATGTATACCGCCAACACGATGGCTTCGGCGATCGAAGCGATGGGCATGTCTCTGCCTTACAGCTCTTCGACGCCCGCAGAGGACCCGGGCAAGCGAAACGAGTGCCTGCGCGCCGGTCCGGCGCTCAGGCTCTTGTTGGAGAGAGACATAAAGCCACGCGACATCATGACCCGTGAGGCGTTCGAGAACGCGATGGTGACGGTCATGGCGCTCGGCGGGTCGACCAACGCGGTGCTGCATTTGATCGCGATGGCAAGAGCGGTCGACGTTCCGCTCACGATCGACGATTTCCAGGCGGTGAGCGACCGGGTCCCCCTCCTTGCCGATCTCAAGCCGAGCGGTCGATACGTGATGGAAGACCTACACGAGGTTGGCGGTACACCAGCGGTGCTGCGGTACCTGCTCGGAAAAGGCGCGCTTCATGGCGAGTGCCTCACGGTCACTGGCAAGACCCTTGCCGACAACCTTGCCGAGCTCCCAGACCTCCGCGAAGGGCAGGATGTCATTCGCACATGGGAAGAGCCGATCAAGAGGACTGGACACCTCACGATCTTGCGCGGCAACCTCGCCCCCGATGGCGCCGTGGCGAAAATCACAGGTAAAGAAGGCCTTCGTTTCGAGGGCCGGGCCAAGGTTTTCGACTCGGAGGAGGCGATGCTTGCCGCGATGGAGCGCGGAGAAATCCAGAAAGGCCAAGTGCTGGTAATTCGGTACGAGGGACCCAAAGGCGGACCGGGGATGCCGGAAATGCTGGCCCCGACTTCCGTCATCATGGGGGCTGGCCTCGGCCAAGACGTCGCGCTGATCACCGACGGCAGGTTCTCCGGTGGCTCGCACGGTTTCATCATCGGACACGTCACGCCCGAGGCGCAGGAGGGCGGCCCGATCGCCTTGTTGAAGGACGGCGACCTGATCACCATCGACGCGGAGGCCCGAACGATCGCGGCCGACATCGCCTCGGAGGAATGGAGCCGGCGGCGCGCCGAGTGGAATGCCCCGCCGCTCAAAGCCGAGCGCGGGACCCTCTACAAGTACATCAAAAATGTTAAGTCGGCTTCGGAGGGGTGCGTGACCGACGAGTGAGGCCTTCCGCTGGGCCTTGGGAAGCGACCGTTCGCCCGGACGACTCTTCCGTTCACCCGGTTTTTCCAGCCAATCCGCCGATCGACCCTAGACTGGCGCGTAGAGGGGTAGCTCGCCGCTGAGCCCCGGGAATCACGATGTACGTCAACAAAGACGGGCTTCGCGAGATTCGCAAAGTCCTTTTCAAGCAGCCGACCGTGGGCCGCCTGGTCACCACAGCCTGGATCGGAGCGCTGTACACGGCGATCCGCCAGGTGACGGTGGGATTCCGAGCCCTCGATGAGGTGCTCTATCCCGAATACCGAAAACAGAAGATCGACCGTCCGGTTTTCGTGTTCGCCAATCCCCGAAGCGGGACGACCCTCGCCCATCGGCTCATCAGCATGGACGACGAGGTCTTCACGACCGTCAAGCTCTACCAGACCATCTTCCCATCGGTCACCGCCACTCGAACGTTTCAGCGACTGATCGAAGTGGCCCAGACCCGCGTGGGCAATGTGCTCAACGGTGTTTACGATTTCTTCAACAATCCGCTCGAGACCCGGTGGACGGAGGTTCATCACCTGAGCCTCGATCAACCGGAAGAGGACGTGTGCACCTTGCTCTGGAGCCTTCAGTCGCCGGCAACCGGCTTGCTGTTTCCCTTCATGGACGAGCTGCAAAGCCAAACGTGGCTCGATCGGCAGAACCCCAACCAGCGCGCCGCTTTCATGGATTCGTACGAAAACACACTCAAGCGACACGTCTATCAGGCTGGCGGCAAACGCTTTCTCAACAAGAACGTCTTTTTCGCACCAAGCGTGCGGTCGATGTACGAGCGGTTTCCGGACGCCGCATTCGTATATCTCATTCGTAACCCGATCGACAGTCTGCCTTCGTTCTTGAACATGTTCTACCAGGCTTGGAAGGCGCACTCGCCGGGCATTCGTCCGGATGGCGAGGAGATTCAGGCGCTCAAGCAGCTCGGTTACGAGTACTACCGCTACGCGCTGGAATGCCGACGAGAGATCCCGAAAGACCAGTTCATCGTCGTTCGGTATGAAGACCTCGTTCGAGATCCGAAATCGACGATTCTCGGCCTTTATGGGCGCCTCGGTATGCCCGTGAGCGAGGCTTTTGAGGCCCGGCTCGACGATGCGATCAAAGGGCACCGCGACTGGGAAAGCTCACGCGCCGTCGAGCTCGATTTCTTCGGTGTGACCGAGGAGGAAGTCCGCAGCGAGCTTCGCGATGTCTTCGAGGAATTCGGCTACGAAGACCCGGTCGAGCTCCAGCTCGAAGCCGCCGAATAGGGGGCGGCGATGGCGCGCGCGGTGTGGCGGGACGCATCGACGGGCGTTGCCACATGGACGCCTCACGTAACGCCCCATGCCGTTGTACAGTGGGCCTCTTGGAGGCTCTATGACGGAAGTCGAACGTTTCGAGTTTGCGGGCAGCGATGGTCAAGCCCTGAGCGGGCGGTTTCACCTGCCGGCTGTGGACCCCATCGCGTATGCGGTCTTTGCGCACTGCTTCACATGCTCGAAAGAAAGCAGGGCCGCAGCGCAGATCAGCGCGGCCTTGGCGGCGGAGGGCATTGCAACCTTGCGCTTCGATTTCACTGGGCTCGGCGAAAGCGAAGGTGACTTCAGTCGGACGACTTTCTCGCACAACGTCGACGATATCGTCGCCGCCGCGAATGCTCTCGAAGAACGCCACCGTGCTCCCGCGCTCCTCATCGGCCATAGCCTCGGCGGCTCCGCCGCATTGGCCGCTGCATCCCAGCTCCCAGAAGTCGTCGCGATAGCGACGATCGGCGCCCCCGTCGAGCCGCAGCACGTTGCTCGGCTGTTTGGTGCAACGATCGAAGAGATCGAAGCTCGAGGAGAAGCCGACGTGAACCTTGGCGGCCGCCCATTCACGATTCGAAAGTCTTTCCTCGAGGATCTGCAGACCCATTGCAACAAAGAGCAGATTCGCTCACTGGGAAAGGCTCTACTCATCTTTCATTCGCCGCAAGACCGCATCGTCGACGTCGACAACGCGCGGTTGATCTATGAAGCAGCCCGACATCCAAAGAGCTTTGTTTCTCTGGACAAAGCCGACCACCTCCTCAATCGCCGGGCGGATGCGGCCTATGTAGCTTCGGTGCTCAGAGCATGGGCGGGTCGCTATCTGCCGGAGGTGATCGAGGAAGTTCCCGAGGATGCGCCCGAAGGTGGGGTCGTGGTCGAAGGAAAGGCGACGGGGTACCTGCAGCGGATCCAAGCCCGAGGCCACGTCTTTTCAGCGGATGAGCCTGCAACGGTCGGCGGAAGCGACCTCGGTCCAACGCCATACGAGCTCTTGCTTGCGGGCCTTGGCGCTTGCACGTCGATCACGCTTCGAATGTACGCACGACGCAAGGAGTGGCCACTCGAGGGCGTGCGGGTCAAGCTCCGGCACGATCGGGTTCATGCGAAAGACGTCGAGGACTCCGAGAAAGAATCCGGCATGGTGGACGTGATCGACAAGGAGCTCGAGCTCGAAGGAGACCTAAGCCAGGAGCAACGCGACCGCCTGTTCGAGATGGCTGGGCGTTGTCCTGTGCATCGCACCCTGCTCAACGAAATTAAGATCCGCTCAAAGCTAGTCCCTGAGGCTTGATTTGACGACGGTGGCCGCGCTTCATGATGTCTCACTCAGCCTTGGGGGAAAGCCGCTTCTCGCCGGGCTCGGCCTCCAGGTGCACGACGGTGACCACATCGGCGTCGTGGGGCCGAACGGCTCGGGGAAGTCCAGCCTGTTGCGACTGCTCGCCGGCGAGCTCGAGCCCGATGGCGGGCGCATCACCAAGGTCGAGGGCGTTCGAGTTGGCTTTCTGCCTCAGGAGATCGCGCAGTTCCCCAACCAGCCGCTCTTGACGTTCGTTCATGACAGCATCGCTGAGCGGCCTCTCGTGCGAAAAGAGCTCGAACGATCCGAGTCACGATTGGCAACGCTCCAAAGCGCGCGGGCCGACGAGGCCGAGCTGGTTCAAGCCGCCAGCGACGTCGCAGAGCTCCATGAGCGCATGGCGGCGCTCGATGCGCAATTCTCCGCGCACGAGGCCAAGCAGATCTTGCACGGGCTGGGGTTTTCGCAGAGCGATCATAATTGCCCGCTTTCCGAGCTGAGTGGCGGTTGGAAGATGCGCGCCGTTCTCGCCTCGTTGTTGTTTCAAAAGCCGGGGCTGCTGCTTCTCGACGAGCCCACCAACCATTTGGACATGCCATCGGTGGCCTGGTTCTCGAAGTTTTTGCGAGCCTACGATCGGGCACTTTTCTTAGTCTCTCACGATCGGGAGTTCCTCAACGAGCAGGTGAATCGGATCGTCAGCTTTGAACCCGAAGGTGTTCGGACGTTCCGCGGCGACTACGACGGCTATCTGAAACAGCGCGACGAAGAACGGCACGTTCTTCAGAATCGGGCGAAGAACGTGGAGCGAGAGAGGGCACACCTCGAACAGTTCGTGCGGCGATTCAGGGCCAAGGCCAGCAAAGCGGCGCAGGTCCAAAGCCGAGTCCGCATGCTCGAAAAGATGGAGACAGTGGAGCTGTACCGCTCGGCGCCCGAGACGCGCTTCTCATTTCCGCCGACCGTGCGCGGGCCGCGTTTGCCGCTTCGTGTCGAAGAGCTCTCGAAGTCTTTCGGAAATCGTGCGGTGTTCGAACGGGTCAACCTCGCCGTCGAGCGCGGCGACCGCGTGGCCATCGTGGGACCCAATGGGGCGGGCAAAACCACACTGCTCAAAATCCTTTCCGGCGAGATCGACCCCACCGAAGGTCGCGTGCATCTACCAGGGCTCTCCGAGGTACGGTACTTTGCACAGCATCACGCCGAGGCCCTAAACGTCCATGACACCGTCTTTCAAGAAGTCATGCGCTCGAGCGACGGATCGAGCGCCGAGCGGGTCCGCGCGGTGCTCGGCGCGCTGCTGTTTGACGAGCTCGGGGTTCAGAAGCGCGTCTCGGTCCTGTCGGGCGGCGAGCGGGCCCGCGTTGCCCTCGCCAAGATCTTGGTGCGTCCGGGCAACGTTCTCTTAATGGACGAGCCCACCAATCACCTCGACCTCCAAACCACCGAGGCTTTGACCGACGCCCTTACGACCTTCGATGGGACGCTCTTATTCGTCAGCCACAATCGAGGTTTCATCCGGCAACTCGCGACGAAACTGTGGGTCGTTCATGACGGCACGGTCGAGAGCTATCCCGGCAACCTCGACGATTACATTTGGTCCTGCCAGGAGCGAGACATCGCACCGGCAACGGAAGCCGTCGTAAGCTCTGAGAAGCAAAAAAAGAATAGAAGCTCTCGCAAGGATCGGCGACGCCGAGATGCGGAGCTCCGGGCGGAGCAAAACCGCGAGCTCAAGCCGCTCGAAAGGCGCGTGAAAGCCCTGGAGAAACGAATCGCCGAGCTCGAAGAGGCAGTCGCTCAGCACACCGACGACCTCGGCAACCCCGAGCTCTACGATGACGCCGTCAAGCGGGACACCGTGATCCAAGAGATGCAAGCGGCCCAGGCGGAGCTCGAGCGGTGTTTTGAGGAGTGGAGCGAGATGCACGAGAAGCTAGAACGGCTGAGGGCGAGCTTCGACGCGTGACCTCGTTTTTCCGTGCTGTTCTGACGGTACGCTAGTATCGGCTTCATGGTTCCGCGACGTTGGTGCGCCGCAGCATTGATCCTCTTGAGTCTGGTCACCGTTCTGGTCTTCATTCCCGGGCTCAGCGATGAGTTCACCTGGGACGACAACGGTCTCATCCGCACCAACGAGAACGTACAACGGCCCGAGCGATACCGCGAGGCACTCACCACGCACTTCTGGAACGTCTCAGAAGACGCGGTGGAAGCCAACGAGACGTACGATCACTTGTACCGACCAATCGTCACGCTCGCCTACATCGTCCAGTATCGGCTCTTCGGCCTGCATGCCATGGGCTACCGGGTGGTCAGCCTTGCGCTGCATGTCTTGTGCTGTGTCCTGGCGTTCTTCTGGCTCGCGCGGCGTCTTCCAAAGGGCCACGAGGGGCCCCGGCTAGTCGCGGTGAGCTTGGCTGCCGCCATCTTTGCGCTTCACCCGAGCCGGGTCGAGGCCGTCTCATGGATTTCGGGAAGTACCGAGCTCTGGATGTGTGCGCTCGTTCTCTTGGGCGCTTGGGCTTTCGACTCGAACCGAAACTGGCTTTCGGGGGTCCTGCTCGCACTCGCGCTCTTTGCGAAGGAATCCGCCGTAATCGCAGCGCCGCTCCTCTTGGCCGATCGGTTCTTGGTCCATGGAGAACGGAACCGAGCAGCCTCGGTTGCACTAACCGGGCCCGTGATTGCAGCGCTGATCGCGCGGATCTGGATCGTCGACGTCGACTTGCCATCCGGTGAGCTCGGCAATGCGGTTTCCCGAGCGCTCGCTTCACTGGGTCTCTACGCTCGACAAGTCGTTGCGCCTTGGGATCCGACGGCTTTTCCGGGGATGCGGATCTACTCGTGCGGGGGTGGGGAGTCTTTTTCAACTGGCTGGCTGATCGGCGGAGCATTGGTAGGTCTCACCGTCGTGATGCTGGGAGTCTTCGCGTTTCGCCGGATCGTGGTGCGACCGGTGTTCGCGGACGTACTTTGGTTCGTCGTACCACTGCTACCGGTCATCAACCTGCTCGATTTGGGCAGTCGCAATCTGACCGCGGACCGCTTCTTGTACTTGCCGATGTTGGGCGTGGCTGCTCTGGTTGCACGCGCGGTGCTGTGGCTCCTCGAGAGACGACCGCCTCTTGGAAAAACTGCCGCGACCGCGGTCGGCGTGCTTCTCCTTGGCTTCGCTGTCGTGACGTCGCTTCATTCGCGCGTGTTTGCGTCGTCCTCTTCCTTCTGGGAGTACGAAGCGGCGCGCAACCCAGAAAACCCTTTTGCGCTTCACGCAGTCGGCACAGCACGCCTGCGCGCAGGACTTTCGAATACGGGGCTCGCCTTCCTCGAGCGCGCCCAAGACTTTGCAACGCGCAGCTGCGTCCACACCGACTCGGTGCGGGCAGCCAAAGATCACGGCTGGGCCCTCTCTTTGACCGCCAAGCCCGACGACCGAGAGACCCTAACCAAGTTACGAGCCACCTACGCGCGGGTGCAGCGGGATGGACTGTTCCAGTACGACGGGCGCCCGGAGTGGTCGGTTCAGCTCACGCCTGACGAAGCGCGCGACTTGGTTTCCGACGAGCTTTACTACGTTCTACCTCGCGCCACCATCGAGGCGCGCCTCGGCAATGTCGATGAAGCGATGAGGATTCTCGAGGCCCCGGGCTCGGGCGAGCTTCGGCCTCAACCCGAGTCCTTGCGCCTGCGACTTCTCGCGGGGCAAGGACGAGTGCGGCTATCGCTCATCGAGCTCGCCCAACAAAACGCACTTGCTGATGGAGATAGTCTAGCCTCCATGCTCGGGACGCTGCACGACGCGCTCACCGCCGCGCCTCTACCCCCAGAGGCGCGAGCCGCCCGAGCTCGCTACGCGCTCGGGTTCGGCGAGCCATCGAACGACCTCGAAGCAATGTCCGACCGCGACCGAGCGATGTTGGGAGCGCTGCGGTCCTACAGCCTCGATGAGCCGGTCGACATTCAAGCCCTGGAACCCCATGCCA
Source organism: Polyangiales bacterium (assembly GCA_041581895.1). Lineage (GTDB taxonomy): Bacteria > Myxococcota_A > Polyangia > Polyangiales > Houyiibacteriaceae > SG8-38. Next base: position 12,607 of record JBFICQ010000073.1, read on the forward strand.
AAGGCTCGACCGAGCTCCCGCGCTTCATCCAGCTCGCCAAGGCAAGAGCCGCCATCCACGAGCTCGACGCCGATCTCGAGTAGCAGGGACTGCGCCCGCTTGTTCGCCGGTCACTCAGCTCCCGAATTGCACAGAACGTCCTATAAGTTAACTTTGCGCGACTGAAAGAGGGCGTTTGTTTCGCCTATCCGCCCGAAAGGACCGAACCATGCAGACGACACAACCGTATGAGCACCTTGAGTACACGGAGGAGGGCGCAGTCGCGAGGGTTCTTCTCAATCGGCCGGAGAAGCGAAACGCACTCTCGATGAAGATGTCTGATGAGCTGGTCGCTGTTCTCGGGCACGTGCAGCAATCGCAGGAGCTTCAGTTGCTGGTCATCCGGGGTGCCGGAAGCCACTTTTGCGCGGGCGACGACATCAGCGAGATGCCGCTCTGGGGAAATGCCAACAACGTGATGCGGCGGGTTCGCTATTACCAGAACATGGCGAACCTGCTCGAAGAGCTCGACAAGCTCACGATCGCTGCCGTGGACGGGTACGCCGTGGGAGGCGGCCTCGAGATCACCATGGCTTGCGACTTTGTGGTCGCGACCGAACGCGCAAGGTGGGGAATGCCGGAGGTGGATGTTGGAATCACGCCCGGCTGGGGCGGAACCACACGCATGGCGCGGTTGATCGGCCGGCGCATGACCAAGGAGATCAACCTGCTCGGTGCGCTCCACCCGGCGAGTCGCGCCCGCGAGCTCATGCTCTGGAACCGCGTCGTTCCAAACGATGCCCTCGATACGGCCGTCGAACAGCTCATCGAAGTGCTTCTCTCGAAGAACCACCAAGCGATGCGCCAGCTCAAGTACATCATCAACCGGGGCGTCGAGTGCGATCTCTACACCGCACAGGGCTTCGAGGCGCTCTCCGGAGCTCTCACGGCTGCGGTCAACGGCGCCTGGCAGATCCCGGACGCCGACAAGGGACTCGGCATTGCGGGGTTCGGGGCGAAGTCGGATGTCTGGA
>JBFICQ010000074.1:0-13525 GCA_041581895.1 Polyangiales bacterium
GACGATGTGGTCCGCGCAGGGTGCGAGGCGTGCTTGGCTGCGGCGCGCGGCGCGGCCTTTTTGGCGATTCGCAAAGGCGTCTTTCGGGGATGGGACGGCGCTGGCGACGGAATCACGAGCGCGAGCATCCGAAGCTTGTGGGTTCCGGCGAGCAACCCGTCGGTGCTCAACGACGTCGCCCACAGCGGCGAGGTGTTCCACGGCCCCCTCGGAAAGACCGCCGCCGACCATCTCCTAAGCGCGGCCCTTGGGAGCCGAGGACGGGACTTCGTCATCGCTCCGGTGCGGATCGGAAGCCGCATCTGCGGGTTGCTCTGCGCGACGGATCCGGGTCCGGATTCGGGACCGATCGAGGCCGTCGCCGACGCAATGGGACGGGCCTTTCAGCGGCTGATCGTGACCCGGAAGTCCGACGTTTAGTCGAGAAAAACCGCTTTGGCTGCCGGATCCACCCGTTTGGCGAGCCGCAGCAGCCGCCGTCGCTCTCGCAGGACCCCGGAGCTGTAGGCGTTCTTGGCGCATCCGCCTGAGTTGTACCAAGCCAACCCCTTGCCCACGTCGTTGCCACATCGTGCCGTGGCCCACTGCAGAAGGCCCAAGCCCGCCCCGATTACCTCACGCTGACAGGCGCCGGGACGCAAGCTGCAGGCCTCACGGTAGCTCTCGTTGTAGATGAAAGGCACGGTCTTGCCCCGATACTTGGGATTGAGCTGAACGATTCCCCGCGCGCCCACCGGGCTGACGGCCAGTGGGTTCAGACCCGACTCGCGCATGGCGATGGCGGCGGTGAGAAAGGGGTCGACGCCAGCACGGTTGCTCTCTTCAGTGATCACTCGCGAGAGAGTTGCGATGCGTGCGCGGCAACCCCCATTGGTGACGCGGCAGTGTTGTACGTGAATCGGCTCGCCATCTCGGCTTTCGCGGACGATCAGGCGGGCGTCGATCGCGCGTGCAATCGCCACCGCCGTGGGGTGATCACCGACGGCAGACCGATAGTCGATCCCTTCGGCAGCTTCCTCAGGAGCAGGCACCGGTGCGCTCCATGAAGGACCCGCCACCGTGTGGGAGTTCCACGCGCTAATGAGCGCAACACCGAGAGCTAGAAATAGGATCCGCATGCCGAATACCCTTGGAACCCAACAGGAGGCCCGACGGTAGGGCATGGGAGTAGCTCGCGCCACCCGCGGGTGAAAACACGGTATCGGAGACGCTACGCTTACTCGGCTTCGAGGCTGGAATCCGTCTGGGCCTCGGCAGCTAATTTCTCTTTGTCTTCAGTGGCTTCCGCGGCTTCCAACGGCTCTGGGGCGTCGCTTTCCGGCGCTTCCTCGGCGGGCTTGCTCGCCTCGAGCGAGTCCTGTTCGGCGCCCTCCTCGCCTCCTTGGTCGCGTGCAGGCCGTCGGCGGACCCGTCGTCGACTGCGGCGGCGTTTTGAACCGTTCGATTCGTTCGCATCATCCGGTGAAGCGCTGCGCGCGGTCCCGGCGAGCGAGTCGAGCAGGTCTACATCGAGCACCGCCAAGGGCAGGGAGACACGTCGAATGCCGACGCCGACCTCTTCCATCGACCTCGCCAGCGCGTCTCCGTCGAACACAGCACACGGTGCCGCGCCGTCTGCGTGCGCCTCGTCATGGATCCCGTCGCGGACCTGGCCCAGGGTGATCACCCATCCGATGCGCGCGTGATCGAACTTGTGAAGCGCACCCCGCAGGGCGACGATGGCATCATTGGTGAGTGGCTGCTTGCCACGATGGATCGTGATGGCCAAAGGTGTCTCTTCGGGGCCACGACGCAGGGTGCCTGCCAAGCTGAAGTCCCCCGTCTCCGCCCGCACCCCCCGAATCGAGTGCACCCCCACCGCATTCAGCCAGGTGGCGATCAGCTCGAGCAGCGCCCCGTCCGGGAAGTCGCGGAGGCGCTTGATGAAGGCTCGACGCACGTCTTCCTGCTGACGTTTGGCCGCACGGACCGCGGTCTGCTCGGACTTGATGGCGTCGATCGGGTGGTCCCACTCGAGGAGCGAGACCGAGCCGTTGGACTCCCGGAACCTCTGGCGCTCAGCCGAGGCCCTTCGGCGGGCGTTGTCGCCGCGAATGGCCGCGGCCAGGGTCGGGGCGAGGTCGGCTGGCGCCCCGGACAGTCTTCCGGCTGAGATCAGGGCCTCAGCAACCTGATGCAGGCTCTTCGACTGACGGCTGCGTCCCCGTAGCGCCTGCTCGATAGCATCGGCCAAGTCTCGGCCGAGGGGCTCCCCGGGCTCTGCAGCTCGCGTCGCCTTGGGGACGGGTTCCCGTCGTGGTCGCTCTCGGGAGCTTCGCGCCTCGCTGGTTGCGCTTGGACGAGCCTCGTCGCGGTCTCGGCGCCGTCGGGGCCGGCGCTTTCGGGGCCGCTTGGCCCCCGTCGCTTCATCGTCGAGGTTGGCGAGAATCAGCTCGTCGTCATCCTCTTCTTCCGGGAAAACGTCTGCTCCGGGGTGCTCTTGCGAGACAAAGCTCGGCTCTTCTTCACTCGGCTCGTCGGCCGCCTGTTTCGATTCGTCCTCGACTGCCTCCGCTCGGGCCTCGGTCGCGGCGTCTGGCTCCTGCAGATCGGGCTCGATGTCGGCCGGCTCTCCCGCCGCGTCCTCGTCGACCTCCCGTAGAGCGAAAACACCGGGTTTCACCTTGATGATCGGAGCGTCGCCACGGTCTTTCTTGACCATGGTGGCGAGCCTGGAGCTCATGGTGGTTTCGGGGGTTTTACCTACGTGCGATAGAAGATTCCGCTCGATCGCGATTTCGGTGATTTTCTTGTAATGGAGGGGCTTTCCGGCGATGCGGAGCACCTCGACGGCTGCTTCCGTGAATGTCATGTTCGTGGTCGTTCCTATTATTCCGGTGGGCGAGGACGGATGGCCCTGCGAGCGCTGCTACGGGGAGCGAAGAATCGCTCCACCCGCGCACCTCGTCGAAGCCCTGAGAGCTTCGAAAGCTCGAGGCTGCCCTGCAGTCGTCAGCCATGCACGTTCGCGCCGGACAAAAAGCGGTTGATGATTCGGTTTTGGGGTCTCAAGACCCCCTCCTTCTTATCGGTTACCATTCCGGCCGCGGTGAGGCAATCAAACGACCCGAATGAGTGCCCGTAATCTCCATCGGAACTCACTCTTTGCCCCTTTAACCCTGCCCCGTTTGACTTTCATCGAGGCGGAGCCCATACGCCCGGCCTGCGGATAATTGGCTCCGGCCGATCGCCGCTGTTACAGCCAAGTCGGAATGTACAGCGGTCTTTCGTGTCAGTTTGGCGTCACCCTCGCGGCCGGCGAGACACGAGTCGAGAGCCACTCGATGGAGATTCGGGGTGAAATTGACTTGGCTCGTTCTTCGCAAAGGAGTGCGTCGAGGAGATTGAGATGAAGGACAAAGAGATTGGCATACTGCTCGGAGGCGTCAGCGCAGAGCGAGAGATCTCGATCAAGACCGGAGAGGCCGTGTACGAGGCGCTCAAGGCACGTGGCTACCGCGTCCAAAAGGTCTTCGTCGATGCCGACATCGACCGGGTATTGCGACAAAGCACGATCGACATTGCGGTAATTGCCCTCCACGGCACCTACGGCGAGGACGGCTGCATCCAAGGCATGCTCGAAACCATGGGGATTCCCTATACCGGCTCCGGGGTGCTTCCGAGCGCGCTCGCGATGGACAAGCTCAAGTCGAAAGAGCTCTTTCGCCTCTACAACGTGCCAACGCCCTCGTATTACGTGGTCCGCCGCGACGACCTCGACCGCCTCGAACAGATCCATAGCTCTTTCGGTTTCCCGAGCTTCGTGAAACCGCGGTCGGGCGGCTCGAGCGTGGGGGCCGGTGCGGCGCGCAATCTCGCGGAGCTCGAAGAACGCTGCCAAGACGCGGCTCGATTCGACGAATGGATCCTCGTAGAGCGGCTGATCGTCGGACGCGAAGTCGCGGTGGGGCTGCTCGACGGAAACGCGCTCGGGGCGATCGAGATCGAGCCCAAGGGTGGCTTCTACGACTACAAGTCCAAATATCAGAAGGGCGGAAGCGAATATCACTTCCCCGCCCGGCTTTCGCCGACGCGCTACCAGGGTGTGTTGAATCTGGCGGAACGAGCGGTGCAGTGCGTGGGCGCTACCGGCGCAACACGCGTCGATCTCTTAGTGACACCGGACGAAAACGAATACGTGTTGGAGGTCAACACCCTGCCGGGGCTCACGCCGACGTCGCTCCTCCCGAAGATCGCGGCCGGCTCAGGCTATGACTTTGGGGACCTCTGCGAGGCGATTCTCGAGCGGGCGAAGCTGCACGTCGGCGAGGGGCTACCGCACGTCCCGGCCGGGGAGCCCGGCGGCAGCTCCGACTCCGTAGTGCCCATTCTGCCGGCCGAATAGATATTCTTGACAATTCCGATGCGGGAAACCATAGATCCCGTGCGGTGAAGCTCTCCAACAAAGGCCGATACGGCGTACGGGCGATCTTCGACATCGCGTTCCACAGCGGTGGCAAGGCGACGCAAATCAAGGATATCTCCCGTCGCCAGGCGATCCCGCCACGATTTCTGGAGCAGATCTTCCAGGACCTCAAGCGGGCGGGCTTGGTGACCTCAAAGCGGGGACCGCGAGGTGGATACGCCCTCGCAATCGATCCGGAGGACATTCGTATCGGCGACATCGTGCGCGCGCTCGAAGGGCCGATCGTGCTCGGTGGGGGCGCTGAGGGGAACGGCGACGAGACGAGTCGCGCGGTGACCGACGAAGTTTTCTCGGAGCTCTCGAACAGTGTCGAGGCGTGCTTCGACGCCATCACGATCCAAGATCTGTGTGATCGGGGTGACGCGCATGGCGTTCGGCGGGCACCGCCCCGACGGTACGTGTATTCGATCTGATGTCAGCACCCGTCGTCGATAGTGTGCTCGAGCTGGTTGGCGAAACTCCGGTCCTTCGCTTGCACCGCCTCTCGCCCGCAGGTGGCGCGACCGTATGGGGCAAGGCCGAGCACCTCAATCCGGGCGGCTCGGTCAAAGATCGGATCTGTCTCGCGATGATCGAAGCGGCGGAGCGCGAGGGTCGACTTCGGCCCGGCGACGTGATCGTCGAGCCTACTAGCGGCAACACCGGTATCGGGCTGGCGTTGGTCTGCGCGTGCAAGGGCTACAAGCTCGTTCTCACGATGCCGGCGAGCATGTCTCTCGAACGTCGAGCGCTGCTCGAAGCCTACGGCGCCGAAATCGTGTTGACCGAGCCGGACCGCGTGATGGAAGGCGCCATCGAGGCTGCGCGTCGCATCGTCGACGAACGCGGTGCCTTCATGCCCGAGCAGTTCTCGAACCCCGCGAACCCCGGCATTCATAGACATGCGACGGCCACAGAGCTTCTGCGAGCCTTCGAAGGCGATTCGATCGATGTGCTGGTGGCCGCGGTCGGGACTGGAGGCACGGTGAGTGGGGTTGGTGCAACGCTCAAGGCGCACGATCCACGGACCCGTGTGATTGCGGTGGAGCCTGCTGCAAGCCCCGTATTGGCGGGTGGCAGCCCCGGCCCCACCAAGATCCAGGGCCTGAACGCGGGCTTCGTACCCGAGAACTACGACAGTACCGTCGTCGACGAGATTGTCGGCGTCTCGGATCGCGACGCCTGGGACACCAAGCTTGCGCTCGCCACGCAAGAGGGGTTGCTAGTGGGGATCAGCGCTGGCGCCAACGTGTGGGCTGCGATTCGGGTCGCACGTGAGCTCGATCCAGGGCAGAACGTGGTGACGATCTTGTGCGACACCGGTGAGCGGTATTTCAGTCTTTCGGAGTACTTCGAATGAGCTCAGGGCATCGGGTTTTGGTGATTGGCGCCGGGGGACTCGGCACGCCGGTGCTGCGCCTGCTCGCCAACAGCACAGCCGAGCATGTGACCGTCGTCGATGACGATGTCGTCGAGGAGAGCAACCTTCATCGGCAGACCTGGTTCACGGAAGCGGACCTCGGTCGGCTCAAGACCGAATGCGTGAAGGAGCGCCTCTACGAGGCTTCCCCGAAGCTCGATGTTAGCGTCGTCGAAGGCCGCTTCGTTCCGTCGACGGCGATGAAGCTTCTGAAGGGGCACACCCTGGTCGTCGAAGGGGCCGACAACCTGGCGACGAAGTTCTTGGTTGCGGACGCTGCGCACCTGGCCAAGATCCCCGCCGTACAAGCAGGCGCCGTCCGATGGAATGGATGGGTACTGTGCGCCCTGCCCGATTCTGCGTGCCTTCGGTGTCTCTTCGAGGACCTCCCCCGGGATCGCGTCGAGACTTGCGCCGAGGCGGGCGTCGTCGGCCCCGTGGTGGGCGTTCTCGGAGGCCTTCAAGCGGCTCTTGTCATTCGGCTGCTCAGTGGCGAGCGCCCTGGTGGGGAGCTTTGGCACTACCAGGGGCTCGAGGGCGTGCTTCGAAAAACCCGTGTGCATCGGCGGAGCGACTGCCCGTTGTGCCAAGGAGAGATACGAGACCTTCGGATGGAGCGATACACCGCGGCTTGCGCGGCATGACTTCCGCTCCCATCTCTTGAGACTGAGAAAGGAACATTCATGGCTGTCACGGTACGCATTCCAACTCCACTTCGAACATTGACCGGTGGGCAAGACGAGGTCTCCGCCGACGGCGGCACGGTGGCGGAGGTCATCGACAACCTCGAAGCGAATCATCCCGGCATGAAGGAGCGGCTCTGCGACGAAAAGGGCGTTCGCCGCTTCGTCAACATCTACTACAACGACGAAGACATCCGGTTCCTCGACAACCTCGAGACCAAGCTCAAAGAGGGCGATACGTTGAGCATCGTTCCTGCCATCGCTGGAGGGGCTTAGCGTTGAGCCTCGATGCCACAGCAAGGCGTCGATACGCGCGTCAGCTTCTTCTCCGAGAGATCGGCGAGATAGGCCAAGAGCGTCTACTCGAAGCCGGTTTCCATCGAGGGCCTGACGTCGATGCCGATGCGTATGCTGTGGCGGCGGAGTATCTCCGTCGAGCTGGCTGTGAAGAGAAAGACGCCGAAGGCGCGTCGGTCCGTGTGCCCCGGAGCGAAGCCGTGATGCGTTTCGCAGGGAACACATCGCTGCACGCACCCGCCGCGGCGGCGATGGGTGCCTTTGCGGCCGTGGAGCACCTGAAGCGAGTCCTTGCGGTCGGCAAAGCGAGCGAGTTCCCTTCCGATCTAGAGCTCCAACCACCAAGGGGACGACCCCCCTCTCGCGAAGGCTGAGGTTGATGCGCTTCCGCAAGATGGAGTCAATCGTCGAGGCGGTCGGCAACACCCCGCTCGTTCGTCTGCGCTCGATCGAGAAAGAAACCCCCGGCGTCAAGATCTACTTGAAGCTCGAGTACGCGAACCCGGGCGGATCGGTGAAAGACCGCCCTGCCCTGCAGATGATGCTCGATGCCATCGAAAACGGCACCCTGACTGCGGACAAGATTCTGATCGACGCGACGAGCGGGAATACCGGCGTCGCATACAGCTTGTTCGGCGCTGCCTTGGGGTATCGCGTCGCGCTGGTGATGCCATCGAACGTCTCGCAGGCCCGCAAAGACATCACGCAGGCTTTCGGAACTGAGATCATCTACAGCGACCCGATGGAGGGCTCGGACGGCGCGATCCGAAAGACCCGAGAGCTGGTTGCAGCCGATCCCGACCGCTATTTCTATTGCGATCAGTATTCGAATCCGTCGAACCCTCGCGCGCACTACCTTGGCACTGGTCAAGAGATCCTCGATCAAGTCGGCGACGAAATCACACACTTCGTCGCTGGGCTTGGCACGAGCGGGACCTGTATGGGCACGACGCGGCGCCTCCGGGAGCACTCGCGAAAGATCGAGTGCATCGCTCTCGAGCCGGCAGAAGCGTTGCACGGGCTCGAGGGTCTCAAGCACATGGAAAGCTCGATCGTCCCAGAGATTTTCGATCCCGCCGTGCCCGATGAGATCCTTCCGGTGAGCACCGACGACGGCTGGGATATGTCGGACCGCCTCGCGGCGGAGGAAGGCCTGCACGTGGGGCATTCCACGGGCGCCAACGTCGCCGGTGCGCTCGAGGTCGCCAAGCGCGTCGAAGAAGGGTGTGTCGTCGCCATCGCTTGTGACCGCGGCGACCGGTACTTCGCTCCAATGAAGTGGGAAAAGCGCTATGAGTGGTGAGGCGTTGCCGTGGATCTCTGGAAACCTCGAGATCGATAAGTCCGTGATCGACGAGATCGAGCGACACGCGCTCGAATGCTATCCGAGCGAAAGCTGCGGTTTCGTCTTCGGTCCAGCCGACGAGCCTTCGGTGCTCGATGGCGTCCAACGCGAAGAGAACGAGGCGGACAAGTACCACGAGCTCGACCCGGTCACCTTTCCCCGGACCTCGAAGACCTATTTCAAAATCAATGAGCTACGCGCCGCTCGCACCTTCGAAAAGGGTCGGAGCGAGGGGCGTCCGGTGAAGGTGATCTACCATTCACATTGCGATGCGGGGGCCTATTTCTCGGCCGAAGACGCGGCGACGTTCGCTAATGGTGGCGAGCTGATGTGGCCTTGCGCCTACATCGTCGTGAGCGTGGTCGATGGCGAAGTCGCCGAGCGCCGTCTGTGGGTGCACGTGCCGGGGACGAACGAGTTCGAGGAGTCGACGCTGACGATCCGAGAAGGCTGATCAGCCTTCGTCGCTGGTCTGCCGCTGGCGTTCGCGAAGCCGGGCCTTCTTGCCGCGCAGGTTTCGCAGGTAGTAGAGGCGAGAACGGCGCACATGCCCGCGCGCGGTCACCTCGATCTTCTCAATTCGGGGCGAGTGCAACGGAAAGATCCGCTCGACGCCCACGCCGGAGGATACCTTTCGGACGGTGAAGGTGGCGCCGGCGCCCCCTCGCGTCTTGCGGATGACGACTCCCTTGAAAACCTGAATGCGCTCTTTGTCGCCTTCGCGAATCCGGAAGTGTACGTTCACGGTGTCGCCCACTCGGAACGTGGGACGCTTGCGCATTTGCGCCTGCTCGATCGCGTCGATTTCTGGAACGCTTCCACTCATCGCTAAGCCTTCTGCCAAAACGGAGCCCGCAGGTAGCACGCGCCCAAAACGAGGTCAAATCGCGTCTTTAGGTGGTTTTGAGCCGAGCAGCCGGTCTAGCGTGATCGCGGCAGCGGCGCGAACCGAAAGGTGGTTGTAGTCGGTAGGCCCCTGAATCGGCTCTAGAAGCGTGTCTGCCCGCCGCAACAGGGGCTCGCTCAGGCCGTGACCGGTACCGAACAGGAGCAGAGTCGGCCGCAGGTCCTCGGCGAGCCGGGCCGCCTCCGCTTCGAAGGAGGCTCGGTCCGCGCCGGGGCGGGCCGAGGTAGCGACCACTCGTGGCGATTGCCCTTCCCTGGACTCGACGCGCGCGATTGCGTCCTCGACCGATGGGGAGATCTCGACGAGGGAGAGCGCTTCGGCGCGCTCGGGAAATCGGTTCTTGCCCGAGCCTTCGCACCAGTGGTCCAAGATCCGTTGAACGACTGGATACTGCGCCTCGATGGGGCTCACGACGAAATAGCCGCGTAACCCGTAGGTCCGCGCGCTTCGAGCGATGTCGTGCACGTCCAGGTTGGTGACGGAGGTGGTGACTTCCTGTCCATCGCGGTCGACCACGGGATGATGGACCAGCGCGCAGTAGACGGGGCTCACTTCTCTCTCGCGATTTCGTCCAAGAGCGCACGGTCCTCGTCAGAGAGGTCTGCGGCCTCCAACAAGTCGGGCCTTCGCTCGAGCGTGCGTCGAAGCGATTCTTTGCGTCGCCATCGGGCGATCGCGGCGTGGTTTCCGGAGCGAAGCACTTCGGGGACAGCCTGCCCTCGAAACACCTCGGGTCGAGTGTACTGTGGGTATTCGAGAAGCCCACCGGCATGGGATTCATCCGTCGCGGATTGCTGGTTTCCGAGAACTCCAGGCAACAAACGCGCCGTCGCCTCAATGACCGCGAGGGCGGCTGTCTCTCCGCCGAGCAAGACGAAGTCGCCTAGCGACACCTCCTCGTCAACCAACGATCGAATGCGTTCGTCGAATCCTTCGTAGCGCCCGCACACGAGAGTCAGGCTGTCGAGCTTCGAGAAGCGGTGTGCGTGAGACTGGGAAAAGCGCGCTCCCTGCGGCGTGAGCAAGATCCGATGCGTCGGCGCACCCTGGCGTTCGCTGTCGAGGTGCTCGAGCGCGGCCGCCAGCGGGCCGGGCATCAGGACCATCCCGCTGCCGCCACCGTACGGCGCGTCGTCGACCGTCCGGTGTTTGTCGTACGTAAAATCGCGCGGCGAGGTTGTCGTCACCTCGATAGTGCCGGCCTCTTTGGCCTTTCCGAGTAGACCGAGATTCACCACATCGAAAAGCTCGGGAAACAGGGTGACGACTTCGAATCGCATCAGCGGCCCTTCTGCACAGGGATGTCATCCAAACCCTTGAGATGCACCTTGCCGTTCTCGATATCGAGCCGGTCGAGCCATTCGGGAAGCATCGGTACCTCCAAGAAGCCCTCATCGGTCTTCAATTTGAGGCATTCGACACTCGGGTAGTCGAGCACTTCGACGACCTTGCCTACGGAACGCCCGTCTTCGTACGCCTCGAGCCCGATCAGGTCGGCGTGGTAGTATTCCCCTTCTTCGAGCTCGGGTAGAGCCTCGCGCGGAACGCAAAGCGTGAAGCCGCGCAGCGCCTCTGCATCTTCCCGAGACTCCACTCCCGCAAAGCGCACCAGCAGAGCCTTTGGGCCGCGTCGGGTGCCGATCACCTCGACGAGCGACGGTGCTTCGCCCTCCTCGGCCCGCACGAACACCTCAGAAAGCCCTTCGAGCAGGGTCGACCCCGGATTGTACACGTGCACGCGAACTTCACCGGCGACGCCGTGAGGCCGCGCGATCACGCCGAGCTCGATCCAAGGGACCAGGTTTTCAGCCTCCGTCACAGAGGTCTTTCATAGCAAATTGGAATCGTCCACGCGCGCCCACCAATGACGCCTCGCTAGGCGCGCGCGTCCAGGCGCGACAGCCCGGCGCTCTGGGCAGCTCGGTAGGCCGCCGTCATCTCCAGGTCTGTCGGGCGTCGATCGATCGACTGATAGCGGGGCTTTCCGTCCCGGGCGATCTCACCCACCTGATACTGTGGCTGGTACTGGCCCATGATGTTCACGTAGGTGTGGCGGGAGATCTCTTCGGCAAGCCAGCGCATGATCGCCTCGGTTTCGTTGGTTTGACCGGGCATCACCAGGTGGCGCACGAGCAGCCCTCGCCGAGCAAGACCATCGGTGCCAAAGCGCAGGTCGCCCACCTGCCGATGCATTTCGCGGATGGCTGCTCGGGCGACTTCGGGGTAATCCTTCGCCTTGCACAATACGCGCGCGCTTTCACGGTTCCAAAACTTGAAGTCGGGCATGTAGATGTCGACCAAGCCCTCCATGAGCTTCAAAGACGCCAGGCTGTCGTACGCGCTGGTGTTGTAAACGATCGGCACCCGAAGACCTCGCGGAACCGCGATGGCGATCGCTTCAACGACCTCTGGGGCGACGTGCTCGGGCGTTACGAAGTTGATGTTGTGACAGCCGCGTGCCTGTAGCTCGAGGGCGAGGTCCGCAATCTCCTCGGGCTTCATCTCGCGACCGGCCTGTTTTTGGCTGATGTCCCAGTTTTGACAGAACACGCAGCGCAGGTTGCAGAGACCAAAGAAAATGGTTCCGCTGCCATTGTAGCCTCGCAGGCAATCCTCTTCGCCGAAGTGCGGAAAAGCTGAGCTCACCACGGCGTAACGGCCGGTGTGACACACGCGTTGTTCGTTCTTTAGGCGGTTGACGCTACAGTTGCGCGGGCACACGCGGCATTCTTCGAGCTCTTTGAGCGCAGCCTCGACCTTCGGCTCGAGCAGACCGCGCCGCCAGGTTTCGAGGTAGGCGGGCTCGTAGTCCTCGAGGACAAATCGAGGATCGGGTTGCGGAAGCCGGTGCCGGAGTAGCCGCATGGGTCGACTCTATCGGAACACGGTAGCCCACTGAACAGGCTCTTCAAGTGCACTATTGCAAAGAGACGCGGGGCGGACCAAGGTAAGCGGATGCGAATCCGCCCCGCGAGCCTGGTCTTGGGCCTCTTGGCCGCAGCTTGCGCGAAAGAGACGGGTCCGTCGCAGATCACGCCGACGCTCACATACTCGTTCGAGCCAATTTCCATCGGCCCAGGCGAAGAGATCTCCAATCTCTGTCAGAGTTGGACGCTAAACAACGCCGAGCCGCTCTACGTCTCGAAGATTCGGCAGCGCAACGACGGAGCCTGGCACCACTCGAACTGGTTCTTCGTCCCGGAAGACGTCTACGAAGGCCCGGACGGGACTTGGGATTGCACCGACCGAGGGTTTCACGACGTATCCGCGGCGCTGGAAGGGGGCGCCTTCTTTGCCCAATCGACTCAGACTCTCGAAGAGTTGCAAGCGTTCCAGGAGGGCGCGGTCCTCGAGATTCCGCCGCGACATCGAATCGTCGGCGGAGTGCATCTGGTCAATGTGTCGGCAGCCCCGATCGACACTTCCCTCGCCTTCGACATCGAAACGATTCCCGAAGAGGATGTACGAGTTCGCCTACGGCCGATCGCGTTCACCAATACTGCCCTCGACATCGAGCCCCAGGCAGAGTCCCGATTCGGGATGACCTGCAATCTGAAAGCGCAGTTCGAGAATGCGCTCGGCACTCCACCTGAGTACAGCATCTACTATGTGCTGGCGCACTATCACGAATGGGGGAACTATTTTCGCCTCAGTTTCGTCGACGACGAGGGCGGGGACCGGACGATTTTCGAGCTTCGGGATTCGATCGGAGAGCCACTCGGAGCTACCCTGGACCCTCCGATCCACTCGCAGAGCGCATCTAGCTTGCGCGTCGAGTGTGGCTACATGAACAACACCGACCGTCGCCTGGAGTACGGCCTCGGCGGGCAGGAGATGTGCGTGTTCCTCGCCTATACGGACGCGGCTCTGAAGATAGGCGCCGCCTCCGGAGCCAACGCCGCCCTCGGTCCGAACGAGGATGGGGTCTTCATGAATGAAACCGACTGCGGCCCGGTCTTGGCCGCGCCGGCGGACTAACGGCCCCGCCAGCGTTCCCCAAACGAGTGTGCTGCCTCCTGGCGGGCGCGCCCCGCACGCGCTTGACGCCACACGGCGATCGGCGACTTCCGCTGTCGCGTGGCAGCGATGAGGGTGCCCAGCCATGCGCCCGGAAGAAAGAGCAGATTGATGACGAGCTCATCGAGGAGCCTGCTTCCTGGGACGGCTCTGCCGCGTCGACGATCGGGTAGCGCGTTGAGGGTATTCGCGATGCGATTGGCGACGGTCATCACTCGGGCAACATCCTCGACATCACGACAGGTTTGGGCCCCAAGTGCCTCGATGACATTAGCTTCTAGCTCGTCGCCCTGATCGGGTGCAAAGTCGGCTTTGACCCGGGATCGCGCGTGCGCAACCGCGAGCCAGGTGGGTCGATCGAAGATTTCTTCGTCCATGCTCTCCAGGGCGGCGAGCTCCGCATCCGAAACGC
>JBFICQ010000075.1:0-13496 GCA_041581895.1 Polyangiales bacterium
ACGTTGCCCGGCGCGTGGCTCTACAAAGTAGACCGCACGAGCATGGCGGTGAGCCTCGAGGCGCGCTCCCCCTTCCTAGACCAGCGTGTCGTACAGCTCGCCTTTTCGCTTCCGCTGCACATGCGCATTCGTGGACTGCACAAGAAGTACATAGTACGGCGACTGCTTCGCGATTATCTCCCCACCGATCTCATCGAGCGCCCCAAGCGGGGTTTCACTGCGCCGGTAGCTCATTGGCTTCGGAACGACTTGCGAAACGAGCTCGAAGAACGCTTGAGCGTCGAGACGATCAAGCGTCGCGGCTTCTTCGACCCTGCGATCGTGTCCAGCCTGGTCCGGGAGCACTTGGTGGGTTCGCACGACCACGCCCAACTCCTCTGGGCGCTCTTGATCCTCGAATGGTGGCTCGAACACCAAGTCGAGGGGCGCCCCGTCGCGCGCGCCGCCTGACGAACTTGCAAGCCGGAAATGGTCGCAGCATACTGGCGTGGGGGTTTGGCTCTCGCGCATCGCAGAGCCCTCGGGAGGCTAGGTTTGAAGACCTCAATCATCGTCACTTCGTACAACTACGCGCCTTACATCGAGCGGTGCTTGCGTAGCTGCATGAATCAAAAGATGGTCGAAGGCACCAACGAGATCATCGTCGTTGACGACTGCAGCACCGACAACACGTTGGAGATCATCGAAAAGTTCGCTCGCTTTCCCAACGTGCACGTAATTGCGAACGAAACCAATAAGGGCGTTTCCGAGGCGGCCAACATCGGAATCCGGGCAAGCGTCGGCCAGTACGTGGTTCGAGTGGACGCCGACGACTACATCAGCGAGTGGTTCATTTTCTTTTTGCGGTCGTACTTGGAGGCGAATCACGACGCGTTTGGCGTCGCTTGCGACTACCAACTCGTCGACGAGAAAGAAAACTTCATCAAGCGTGAGGTGGCATCGGAAAAGCCGGTCTCGTGCGGGATCATGTATCGTCGCGACCTACTCGCCGCTCAAGGCCTCTACAACTCCGACTATCGGCACTGCGAAGAAGAAGAGCTTCGGCGCCGGGTAGGGGACGGATACAAGATCTATCACATGCGTATGCCGCTCTATCGCTACCGCATGCACGGCGGCAACAAGACGTCATCCACGGAATACGAAAGCGTGCGCCAAGAATTCGCCACGAAGTGAGGGAGCCATTTTGACATCACCCGAGCAGACGCCTCGTGTGGTGGCGATCATCCCAGCGCGCGGCGGCTCCAAGCGGCTCTCGCGTAAGAACATACGCGAAATCATGGGTAAGCCGCTGATCGCCTGGGTCGTAGAAGCGCTCGTGGGGAGTGAGTATCTCGACATCGATGACGTTTACGTGTCGACCGACGACGAAGAAATCGCGGAAATCGCGACAAGACATGGAGCCTCGGTGGTAAGACGCCCGCCCGAGCTGGCCGAAGACGCCGTGTGGACGGAGCCTGTGATTCAGCATGCCGTTCGAGAAGTGGAAGAAGCCACTGGGAAACCGATCGACATCGCGCTGTGGATGAACGCGAGCATTCCGGAAATCCAAACCGGGGACATCGACAGTGCAATTGGTAAGCTATTGAACGACCGCCTGTCAGAGGTGATGTCGGTTGACGCACACGACAACTGCACGAGCGCGGTTCGCGTCATACGCCGCGCATCACTTTTCCAGCAGCGCCTCAGCGTAAACTGCGGCGTCATCCGACTTCCCTACATCGACATCCACGACGAGACGGATCTCCAAAACGTTGCAAAACGGCTGGAGGCCCGACATGGCTGAGAGGGGCAACTGATGGCTTTAGAGATCATTGCGGAACTGCACCCGCAACACGGCGGGGACATGGGGGCGATTCGCGAGTACATCCGAGTGGCAGCGCAAAACGGGGCAGACGTCGCAAAGTTCCAGCTCTACGACGCAGAGCCACTGCTCGGGTCGGACGCATGGAACTACTTGCAGCTGAGCTACGAAGACACCGCGACCATCAAACGCTGGTGCGACCAGGACGAAATCGAGTTCATGGCATCAGTGTTCGATTCGGAACGCCTCGGCTGGTGCGAAGAGCTCGGCGTCGCGCGGTACAAAATCGCGAGTCGAACCGTCGCGACAGACAAAGCCCTTTGCGCGGCCATCCTCGAAACCGGCAAGGCAGTAATCGCGTCGCTTGGCATGTGGGACAAGCCCGAATTCCCTTTCCCGGATGACGCCAACGTGTCGTACTTGTTCTGTCGTTCCGACTACCCTGCTCTGCTCGAAACCATACCCGACTTTCCCCTCGACTTCGTGCGTGACGGGCTGGCCGGTTACAGCGACCACACCCTGGGCATCGACGCATGCCTGCTGGCCATCGCGCGTGGTGCCCGCATCATCGAAAAGCACTTCACGCTCAACAAGCTCGGGGGCAAGCCTACCGAAAAGGCGCACATCTGCAGCATGATTCCCTCGGAGCTGCTGCAGCTACGAACTGTGGGGCGCGGCCTGCACCGCGCGTATCGACTCCTGTCTCAGCAAAGCTAGCGCAATGGCCGCAATGCGAGGCTACATATTCTTTTCCGTTCACGAGCGGATGTTTGACGCCGTGGCGCGAGGCCTCACCGAGGCCGGCACCGTGGACGGCTTTTCCGGATTTCTGTGGGGCGTGGACCAGCTCCCGCTCATCGACCGGACGGCGTACGAACCTCTGATCGTCTTCTCGCGTGACGTCTATCCGCAGCTCGACGGCAAGCCCGACGTCGGGGCGCTTCGAGCCAAAGAGCGACAGTACGGCATCTCATTCAATCGCCTCATCTATTCGGAGCGGCACATGCTCGAAGGTCGTGACTTCGACGAAAGGCTTCGGCTCTTGGAAGTGCTTCTTTCGACGGTCGAAGGAGCGTACGACCAATCCCAACCCGACTTCATCCTCAGTGAGGATGTCTCCTGCTTGACGAGCTACCTGCATTGGGTCGTCGCCAAACATCGCGGCATTCCGTTCCACTCAGTGGCGCAAGGGGTCTTGCCCGGTACCATCGCGATCCACTCGAGCCCGATGCAACGGCTAACCACCGTCGAGGAGCAATTCGAAGCGCTTCGAGGGCGCGCTCTCACGCTAGACGAACGTAGCGGCGCCGACGCCTGGCTCCGTGAGTTCCGGCAGAAGCCGCGGCGACCCTCGGGCGCGTCGGCCTTCGATAGGCTCCCGGTGGCGGACGCGGGGGACTTCAGGAGGGTGCTCCACCAAGCCAATCGATACAGGCAAGAGAGGCACAACCCGACGCTTCACTCGCCAGTTTGGGCTTTGAGGCGACGGGCACGGCGCTTGTTCAATCAGCGATCGACTGCACATTTGTTCGAGCAGCCGAAACAGGGTGAACGCTATTTGCTGTTTCCCATTCACTATCAACCCGAAGCCTCGACTCTCATCCGTGGCCTTTACTACCTGGACCAGCCCACATTGATCGACGACATCGCAAAGAGCCTCCCGGTGGGCACAAGGCTCTACGTCAAGGAGCACTACGCCAATCGAGGGCGGCGGCCGGCCTCGTTCTACTACCGCATTCGTTCCACGCACTCGGTGCGGCTTCTCGGTCCCGATGCAAGCGCCTGGGACTTGATTCAGGGATCCGACGGTGTGATCACCATCACGAGCCGAATGGGCTGGGAAGGAATCCTGGCGGAGAAACCAGTGTTCACGTTTGGCGAGACCTTTTACAACTGCTTTCCGCTCGTCACGCGACTCGGCACGAAACCGAAGGACGACTGGCCTCTCGTGATGAGGGAAACGCTCGACAGCTTCAGGCCGGACAGCGAGTTGCTATTGAAGTACATCGCAGCACTGCAAGCGGCGCTGTTTCCCGGGTTCAAGGGCAACGCCTTGACGTTTCCTTGGGTGATGGATTCAGACAACATCCACAAGCTCGTCCATGCCGTGCAATCCGTGCTAGAGGCCCATCACCGCTGACCCGCCGAGGAGCCTTTGGCATGGCACTTTCTTTGATGAAGCGACTGAGAGCCGGAGACCTTCGTATCGAAGACCGGGGGCCGTTCCTTTTCACGGCAAGCTCGTTCATGCACTACGGCCTCCGCGCCATGCTGAGAAAACGCGTGCAACGGAATGTCGCTCAGGTCATGGATGAGTACGACCGCAAGACTCGCACCGAGCACTGGAAGCCCGACATAGGAGTCGACGACCTCATCCTCGGCGACGATCACTTCGAGAGATGGATTCTCCGAGATTCCAAGCTAGACCGGGGCACTACGCGCGACGCTCGCCGTTACTTGCTGGAACGCTTGGCTGCCAACATCGTCGACCTACTGCCCGAAGGCCAGGGTACGGTGGTCGA
Source organism: Polyangiales bacterium (assembly GCA_041581895.1). GTDB lineage: Bacteria > Myxococcota_A > Polyangia > Polyangiales > Houyiibacteriaceae > SG8-38. The sequence goes on from JBFICQ010000075.1 coordinate 4,324, forward strand.
GTTCGGATGCGGTACAGGTCGCAATCTCTTCTACCTCGCGCAACGCTTTCCAGGGCTCACGCTGATCGGCATCGAGCTCACCCCCAAGAGCGTCGAGCGCGCCCGCGCCGTGGCCCGGGACAACGGTTGGGAGATCACTTTCCTCGTCGGAGACATGACCTCTCCTCCCGCGATCACCCGGCCGGTCGACGTGGTGTACTCGGTGCATGCGCTCGAGCAGCTACCGCGAGCATTTCGCTTTGCGGTCGATGCGATGCTGAGCCTCGCGAGTCGCGGCGTGATTTTCCTCGAGCCGGTGCATGAGCTTTTTCCTCGTACGATGCTCGGGTTGGCCGGTCGATTTCGAATCTACAACGCCGACTACTTGAACGGATTATTGACGTACTTGAAAGAGACGGACGCCAACGTCGTCAAGGCGCATGCCCTGACGACGGCTGGCTACCCTCTCAACAGAACGACCGAAATCGTCGTTCGCACTGCCTGAACGCCCGGGCTCAGAGACAGTCGTGGTCGTACCGCATGAACTGGACGACCGTCGCGCTGAGCGGGGACGCGGTCACCGATTGGATCCCTACCCCGCCGAAGAGGTCATTGATGTTCACCCAGTCGGTGCCCATGGTGTTGCTCACCGGACCTAGCATATTGCCGTCACGATCGAGCGCCGTGAACTGGATCTCGACGTCGGAGAAGCGGATGAAATAGATCTCGAAGTTGCTCACGGTTCTCGGCGTCGTAAGCGCGATGCCATCCGATTCGAAGAACGCAAAGGTGAGTGACTCTCCCGCCCTCACGTCGTAGTCCGGGGCGATTTGATCGGCGCCGAGGCCGTTCGCGTTGAACGTGATGTTGGCAGCGCCCGGAGTGACGCGGTACCCGTCAGGGATGCTTTCGAGAACCGGAGCTGGCGCCCCCATCGTCGGGAACTTGATCGAGAAGCCAGGAGTCGGTGTGCCGGTGCAGATCCAGCAACCGCCCATGCCGTCCGGGAATTCGCCGATGCTCGAATCGCACTGACAATCCCTGCCCTGGTAGGGCGGGGTGTTGCAGGTGCATGTGTAGGCGTCTGGGCCATCGACCGTGCAGGTCATGCCCGCGCCGGTGAGGATATTGCATGGATCGGCTGCGCATGGATCGAGAATGCATTCGCCGGGGTTCATCGGATTGTCGACGTAACCCACGTCGCACGTGTCGCAAAGCATGCCAGTGTAGCCCACGTTGCAAACGCATTCGGCCATCCCTGCGTTGTCGACGCACGCGCTCGCGCCCATCGGGTCGCAGGGCCCGAGGCCGCCTTGACAGGGATCCACCGCGCCACCTGCACCACCGGCGCCGCCCGAGCCGCCTACACCGCCCGCTCCGCCAGCACCGCCCGAGCCGCCTGCACCGCCAGTGGCCGCGGCCCCACCAGTGCCGCCCGCTCCGCCAGCGCCGCCCGAGCCGCCGTCGCCGCCCGAACCGCCGATCGGACCCGCGTTGGGTTCACTACAACCGTACACGGCCATCGCCGCGACGAGCACAATCCCCACACCCCAGTACTTCATGGCGCGGAGAATACCACCGGCCGCAGCGCCGTCCACAAAAAGCGACTGAACAGTGTGTAAAACAGGGTCCAGACGAGACCTGGCCTCCCTCAGTTGGGCCGTCCTCGATCGGTCTACTGAGGAAGCGCGACCGACGGCGACAGAGGGATCCCGAGGTCGATGGTCCCCGCGACGGTTTCGGCTCGTCGTCGGATGTCGTCGAAGAAGTCGTCGTCCATCTGCGTGCCAAACCAGAGGATCTCTCCGAGCAGCGAATTGGCCCTATAGTGCTCGAAAGCGCAGTGATAATACGTACGCTGGGCATCGTGGAGGACAGCAACGCCACCCTCTTTCAGCAACGATGCCGCTTCGATCAGGCAGCGCCTCCGCTTGCGCCCGTCGACCAAGATGATGTCGAAGCGTCTCCCTAGGCCGCTCGGATGTGCGACGTACGCGTCCATGTTGACCTTCCGATCGGCGATCCCCTCATCGAGCATCGGTTTGAGCGTGCCGTGGTCGTACACGGCGAATTCGACGGGCGTAGAGCCGGGAAACAGCACGCGCGGGTCCGAATCGGCCTCGACCAACCCTACGGTAGACTCGGGAAGATCGCCTAAGACGGGCCGAATCTCGCGTTCGAAATAGGCGCGGTCGTATTCGATGGAGTGCCAACAGAAATTGGTGCCGCGAAGCGTGTGCAGTGCGCGTGTGAAGTAACTCGTGCTCCGGCCCGCCCCCCATTCGAGGACATCGAGGCGGCCGTGGGTGTCGGCGGACTTGATGTGAACCAAAGCGTCGAACAGATTCGCGTCGGGCTTGCTCATCCAAGCCTTGGCGCTCCAGTCCGAATCGTCTAAAACCTTCTGCATCGGGGACGGCTATATCATGGGGTCCACCTACGTGCCGGTCGGCCCGGTCGTCGCTCACATGATCGACGATTGGTGGGCCAATCACTGCTTGGGTCGGGACCGGTCGTTTTGATGTCCACTCCGCGATCGAGCAGCATCCCTCCACCTCCGGGAGCCCCAAACCGGGTCGCGTACGCTGCACGGGTTGCTTTGGTCGCGACACTGGTCGTCTCCCCAGAGCTTCTAGGCGGCGTGTTTCCGTGGGCGGTTGCGGTGATCGGCGCGATGGCCGCCACGACGGGGTTTCTCACCGCCCGCGGCGTGCTCATTCCGAGCTCGGGCCGGCGGTCGGCACGGCTTTTGGACTGGTTGGTCATTGCCGCCCTCGCGTGGACGGCATTGCAGCTCTTACCGCTGCCGATGGCGGTGGTGTCGTTGTTCGTGCCGGAGACGGTGGATTCGTGGCATGCCGTCGACGGGCTGTTCGGCCGGCTGCCTCGCTCTTGGATGCCGCTTTCTCTAGACCCGGGCGCAACCCGTCTCGAGCTCGCCAAAGGGTCGGCGATCGTCGCGATGTATCTGGTGGCGCGCGTGCTCGCCGCCTCGGGACGGCGGCGTTGGGTTCTAATGGGCGTGGGTATCAGTGGAGGAGCGATGGCGCTCATCGCATTTGGTCATTACCTCTCGGGCGCGACCGAGGTGTTCGGCATCTACGCGCCCGTCTACGCGAGCACACGTTTACTGGCCCCATTGATGAATGAAAACCACCTCGGCGGCTTCATGGCCCTGGTCACCCCGATCCTCCTCGGCTTGGCGCTCGACTCACCGAGAGGCGAGCGACAATTGGCCTGGGGGCTTTCCGCGGCAGCGTGCGCGGCCGCGGGCGTCTTGTCGTTTTCGCGCGGCGGGATCCTCGCGTTGAGCCTCGGGGTCGCGATCTTCTTGGCCGTGCATGCAGTGAGACGACGCGGGCAAGGGCGATCGGTCTTTCTCAGCAAGCGAGCGCCCGTCATCGCGATTGGCATTCTTGTGACCGTGGCGCTCCTTGCCGTCGTCGCAGGAAGCGACTTGCAGCGCGAGTTCAGCTACACGGACAACCGCACCGTAAAGCTCGAAGCCGCCAAAGCCGCCCTTCCCGTGATCGCGGATCATTGGATCACTGGCGTGGGGCGCGGCGCTTTCTCGGTCGCCTACGTCGGGGAGCACGGGAGCGCGAAGCGATTCTTTCACCCCGAGAATCTCCTCGTCCAATGGACGGCCGAATGGGGGCTTCTCGTGGCCCTGGTCCTGTTCGCTGCCGTGTTGTGGTCGATCGCGCGGGCGTTTCGCCTCCGGCGAAGCCACGCGCACCTTGGCGCTCTGGCTGGACTCGTTGCAATCGGCGTTCACCAGATGGTGGACTTTTCCCTCGAGCTGCTCGGGGTGGCCGTCGTTGCCGCCTCGACTTTGGGAGCGGTCGCCGACTCCGCCGCGGTGCGCAGATCATTCCCTCTTCGGACGTTGCTCACCGGGGCATCCGTCGTTGCCTTGGTTGGAGTGCTCCTAGCCAGCTCCCTTCGGGGCCGAGACACGTTCAGTCTCGAGCGCCAGCTGAGGGCCATGCTCGATGCGCGCGACTACGAAAAAGCTCACGAGCTGGTGGAGACCGGCTTGGCTTTGCACCCCGCCGAGCCGATTTTCGTCCTCGTAGGTGCCGAGCTAGCGGTCCGCGACCAGGACGACCAACTCGTTCGATGGATCAACCATGCCCAACACATCGCGCCAACGTGGAGTGCACCGCACTTGCTCGCAGCCCGGTGGCTCTTCTCGGTCGGCCGGACGGACCAAGCTTTGGTCGAGCTTCGAGCCGGGGAGTCGAAACATCCGGGTAGCATGATCGAGTCGATGTGCGCGCTTCTCGAACATAAGCCCGACATCGAGATCGTGGATCGCGTGACGCCGGAAGGGATCGCCGGGGGGCGGTTCTTGGATCGCGTCGCGGGATGCGTACCCTGGAATACACCGCTTGCCGCTGCCATCGATGCCAGGGCCCGCGAGCGCGACCCTACACTGATGGGACCAGCACTACGTCAAGCGAAACGCCTCATGCTCGAGGGACGACGGAATCGGGCCATAGAGCTTCTCACCTCGCTATCCGAGCTCGACGCGGCGGCGCGACACCTCTTGGCGGACGCGCATCTTCAGGAGGGGAACGCCGATATCGCCGGCGAGATCATCGCTCCGCTCGTCGAGCAGCGCCGTCCGTCCCGAGAGGCTCTACGGACAGCGGTCGCGATTCAGGTTGCGCTTGGTCACGACGCACAGGTGCGATCGTTGGCATCGCGTCTTCGATCGCAGACGAACGGTCGGCAGGAGCCCCTTGCTGAGATCGATCTCTTCATCGGCGAGCTCTACGAGCAAGCAGGGCGATACCCCTCTGCGCTCGTCGCGTACCGACGCGCGAACCGGATTCTCGAATCGAGACAGGGACTCGAAGCGCTGGCACGGGTTTCCGCTGTCAGTGGAGACACGACCGGTGCCTTGCTCGTATATCGACGTTTATGTCGGACGGACGGTGGTACTGGAGAAGCGTGTCGTTCTGCACAGAGGCTCAGCGCAGAGCAGGGAGAGCCACGCTAGCTTGACGGATACGCCCCCATAGGAAAGGCTAAAGAATCAGGCGTGAGGCACCTCACCAAAGATTCCAATCTTCGGGAGGGAGACGAGGGGGTTGCGTCGTTAATTCCCAAGTCTCTCCGGGATGCAGTGGTGCGTTATCGAGGATGGCTCGTCTTGACGATGGTCGCCGTCACGACACTGGTCACGCTTTGGACGCTACGGATGCCGAAGATCTATGAGGCGGTCACGACGCTTGAGTACGACCCGAATCCCGGGAACCCGCTCGGAAGCGAGGTCGAGGGCTTTTCGGGAGCCTCACACTTCTTGATGTCGAGGGAGTTCTTCGAGACGCAAAACCTAGTACTTCAGAGCCGTGTCGTCGCCGAGAGAGTAGCGGAGAGCTTTGGTCTCGCCGACAGCCCGGAATTCTTTGGTCGAGAGGACGATCCCGATTGGGTTCCGGTGTCGGTGCCCGAGGCCGCAGAATATCTTCAGACGAAAATCACAGTCGACCCAGTCAAAGATACCCGGTTGGTCCGCCTGCGGGTGCGCGACCCCAATCCCGAGCGAGCGGCGACCTTGGCCAATGCGATCGTCGATGCTTACATCCAGAAGACTCTCGAGGATCGACTGGGAGCCACTGCCGCGGCGGCCGATTGGTTGGCTCAGCAGTTGGGCTCCACCCGTGAGCAGCTCAGCGCCGCCGAGAATGCCCTTCATGACTTCAAGAAGCAGCACAACGTTCTTTCGTTGTCGCTCGAAGATAGGCAGAGCCTTCTCGCCCAAGAAATCGAGGAGTACAACGAGCGCCTGACCGACACGCGAGCGCGCCGCATCGAGCTCGAAGCGCGGCTGGCTCGACTGAAAAGCGTTCGAGCGGACCCCGACGCGATGCAGGAGAGCGGCGCCAAGGATGACTCCGAGCTCGACGCATTGAGAAGTCGCCTTCGAGAAAAGCTCACGGAACACGCTGCGTTGTCTGTGCGCTACGGCGATGCACATCCAGCGATTCGAGAGCTCGATGGTGAGATTTCGTCACTCCGCAAGTCACTGACGGCAGAAGTCAACGCATTGATCAAGATCGCGCAAGGTGACTTGCAAGAGGTCAAAGCCATCGAGGCTGGCCTGAGCAAAGCGCAAAAACGATCGCAACGAGCAGGCCTCGATCTGAACAGGCGCGAGATTGAGTACTCTCGCTTGAACCGTCAGCGTCAGAGCAATGCGCAGCTGTACGACCTGCTGCTGCAAAGGACAGCCGAGGCGGACCTGACCCGTCTGCTCCGGACCACACACGTCCGAGTAGTCGACCGAGCGCTCGTGCCCGAAGCGGCCGTCTCGCCGATCTTGCCGCTGAACCTCGCCGGCGGTTTGTTTGCTGGCTTGATGCTGGGCCTCGCACTAGCATGGCTTCTCAACCTCAGGGACCGTAGCGTCCACCATGCGGCCGACGTTGAAGAGCTCGGTCTGATGGTTCTCGGCGTGTTCCCGAGCATCGGTGAGTCGGCTCCGATCTCGAGCTATGCAAGGATCACGCGACGGGAGCGAGCACCAACCGCGGAGCCCGCGATGGTCGGTCGCATCGTTCATACCAGCCCGATGTCGACAGCGGCCGAGTCCTGCCGAACGCTACGAACGAATCTCACGTTCATGTCCGCCGAGGCGCCCATCAAGACGTTAGTGGTAACGAGCGCCGACCCGAAGGACGGCAAAACCACCATTGCGACGAACCTCGCCATCGTATTCGCGCAAAGTGGCCAGCGCGTTCTTCTCGTCGACGCGGACCTTCGAAAGCCCCGCGTGCACGAAGGCCTAGGTCTCGAAAACCAACGCGGCCTCACCAACGCACTCGTGGGGGAGAAACGCCTGAAGGACGTCATCCAGGACATCGATATAGACAACCTCCACGTTGTCACCTCGGGGCCCCTGCCTCCAAATCCAGCTGAGCTTCTGCACACGCCGAGTTTCGAGCACCTGCTTGGCGAAGCGACATCCCAGTTCGACCGAGTTATCTTCGATAGTCCGCCGCTCCGCGCCGTCACTGACGCCGCAGTGCTGGCGCCACAGTGCTCGGGGGCGCTGTTGGTGGTTCGCGCCGGCGTTACGACCCGCGAAGAGATGTTGTCCGCCATTCGTAGCCTTGGCGATGTGAATGCGAACATCTTGGGTGCGGTGCTCAACGACGTGGGCGTCGGAACGAGCAAGCGCCTGCGCTCGCATGAAGGTTACTATCACTACTTCCAGAGCGCCGGCTACGGTGTTGCCGAGGCCGGAAGCGCCGAAGACCGCAGTCAGTCGGCCGCCTGAACCGCGAGCTTCACTCGCGACCAGATCCCCCGCACCAACTCGGGCGCCATAGCGAACAAACTGACGCAATAGACGAGACCGCCTCCAACGACAGCGAGCGCCAATTTGGCGATTGCATCAACGGGTAAGGCCAGAGCTCCAATCACCACCAACGTCATGAAAGCGCAGGCCGCCGTCGCCGGTATGAAATTCGCGAAATACCTCTTGGGCGAAAGGCCGATTAGACGTCGTAGCGCAACTAGGTCTAGGGGTACGAGCAGATAGAGCCGTGCCACCACCGCCGCGGCCACCGCCTCGATACCCCAACGCACGACCAAAAGGAGCACCGCAACATGCACCACAGCATTGACCACGAGCAGCTTGAGGCGCACGTCGGGACGTCCAACTCCAAGGTACACCGAGGAGTTGTAGTGACCGATCGCGTGAACCACGCCGGCAAGCGCCAACAGCTGAAGCACCAGACCGCTTTGCTCATACTTTTCGCCGAAGATCAACGGCACCGCGAGAGGTGCGACCAAGGCGATACCGACGAAGATCGGCATGGCAATGACGCTTGCGGCCTGAGTCGATTGGTAGAACGCGCCGCGGATCCGATCTCGATCGTCTTGCCATCGAGAAAAGGCGGTAAACGCGACCAGCGTGCCGGGCTTCGCAAGCACTTGAGTCAGCACGAGCAACACGCGATAAGCGACTGCGTAAAGCCCGAGTGCTACGTCCCCTAAAAAGAAGCCGATGAGGAAATCATCCGCGCGTCGATTGAGGATGTCCAAGAGCCCCGCCCCGACGATGTGCGCACTGAAACCGATCAGATCGCGCAGGTGGCGAAACGAATAGGTGAAACGCGGCCACCAGGCAGCGGCAGTCCAGACGGCCACCACGTCGACCAGGCCAGCGACGATCTGTTGTACGACCAGCGCATAGACGCCCCACCCGGCGATCGCTGCGACGATGCCGGCGATTCCGCCTGCCAAGGCACCGAAGATCGATCGAATGGCCAACACTCGGAACCGAAAATGGCGCTGCAAGAGGCCCACGGGCACAGCTGCAAGGCCTCGCAACGGAAGCACCGCAGAAAGCCACCGAACCACGGGGGTGAGAGCAGGGGTATCGTAGAGCCTCGCGACGGGCTCGGCCGAAAGCCAAAAAACGGCGCCTAGCAACGCGCTCAACCCGATGTTCGTCCAAAACGCGGTGCTCTCGTGTTCGCGCTCGAGGTCTTCTCGCTGCGTGATCGCCACCGAGAACCCCTGCTGAACGAGGAGCTCCAGCAACGCGACGAACACACCCGCCATCGCGATTAGGCCAAAGTCCGCAGGCACCAGTAAGCGCGCGAGAACGATGAAGACCACGAACGAAAGCGCCCTGCCCGCAACGGCCTGAAGGACCGTCCAAAAGACCCCCTTCATGACCCGACGTTCGAGATCGCTCACCCGAGTTCCTTTTTGGCCGCGTCGAAACGAGCGGCTCGAGCTTTGGACGCGACCTGCAGGAGCGGCTGATCGCGCTCCCAGCGATCTCGCTCCTCTTCTGGCGCGCTGTCCAAGAGCCGCGCGAGCTCTTCGCCGCCAATAAGGCGCGTCACGCGCTGGTAAACGCCATGAAGAGCAATGTGAACGCGCGGATCGAGCGGAGGACCCTCCCGCAATCGATCGAGCGCAACGAGGTCCGCGGTGAGCTCCGAAATGAGAGCCGTCGCCGCCTGCGTTCGCCGCGCCAAACCAACGAGGTAGCCCAAGGTAGCTCCGACGACGTGGATGTCCTCGATCGTTCGAAAAGGCTTGACGTAGTCGAGGTAGCCATCCCCCGGCAGTCGCTCGTTCGGTAGGACCCAGACGCCTTCGAACTGGACACTCGCGTGGGGGACTTCCGGTACGAAGGGTGTTTCTGGCAGCTTCTGTAGCAA
>JBFICQ010000076.1:0-13258 GCA_041581895.1 Polyangiales bacterium
CGGGAGAAAGCTCGATTCGTGCGGTGCGGATGCGAACGTCGGGCGCATTCGCAGAACGATAGAGCAAGTCGGTGACGGCGATGTCTCCCGTCAGCTTTTCGATCCGCTCACCCTTGGCCTTGAGATCGATGATTGCCGTGACGAGCCCTTCGAGGGCCTCGACGTCGGGGATCGGATAGGCTTTGCTGATCTCCGCGAGGTCGAATCGCCCATCGAGCTTGAGGTCGACGTGCTGCTGCGTCAAAGGGCGGGCAAGCGTCAAGTGGCCTCGGGCGTGACTCTTTCCCGCCGCGATGCTGTACTTGGGGACGTCGACCCGCATCTTGTCGAGGTTCCCTCCAGGATGCTTTACCTTGGCGTCGAGATTCAGATCGGAGACGCCAAGCGGAAGGTCGGGGTACTTGAAGGCTCCATCGCGCACATTCACCGTCGCCGAGAAGGACGGGATGTCGTCGTCTCCCGGGCCGAGCTGGCCCTCGATCGCGGCGGCGGCCGAGAATGCTCCACTTGCCTTCAAGCCAGCAAAGTCTTTGGCATAGGCATTGGGGATTGCCGAGATCAATGCCTTGATCGGAAGCCCTTTCTTCGAAGCGAGCTCGAGGTCGAGGTCGGTACCGTTGCCAGCCCATGCGATCTCACCTGAGCCCTCGAACACGAGTTGATTCATGACCAGCTCGAGGGCGTGGAGCGTCAAATGCTCTCGCTCGGTTTCGAGCGTAGCGTCCACCGAGACGTTCGTCTTGGCCTGCTTTAGATAGGTGATCCCGCCCAGGTTCGCTGTCAGCGCGTCGATCGTGGTCTCCGAAGACAGCTCTTGTGTGGAGCCAGAAATCTTGGCGCGCCCGTCATGCTCGAGCCCCTTGACGAGAATTCGAATTCCAGATTCGTCGTAGCTGATACCGCCCTTCGAGATCCGGTACTTCTTGATCTCGAGCGCGACCGCTTCGCTGGGCTCGTCGCGTGAGCCTGGCTGCTCTCGGATGATGTCGTAGTTGGCCCTCCCGTCATCCCTGACCAACACGCGAATCACGGGCTGCTCGAGCTCGATCGACTCGACTTCGATCGACCTGTCGAAGATCAGCGCAAGCAGGTCGATTCCCGCAGCAATGGACTCGGCTGACAGCAGCGTGACTCCCTCGAAGTCGCCTTTGCCCGCGATCGCTAGGTCGGTGACTTCCGCCGTCAGTGTTGGGAACGTGGACAGCAATGACACATCCACGTCGGCGAAGCTCACAGTCGCATCGAGGCGCTCGTTGAGCTCGACGCGAAGCCGCTCGACGATTTGATCTTTGAATAGGACCGGCACGAGCACCAGGCCGACCACGAGCACCCCCAAGAGCGCGGCCACGACGAGCAGTGTTACCTTGACAGTTCTCTTCATTTCGCCCCGTTGTAGAGAGGTTTTGTAGCACAATCCGATCTGCGCCTTGTTTCGGCGTTGGAAACCTCTCTTTACGGCTCCAATCCGGGAGATGACCTCGGCGTTCGTCGCCAAGACAGGCGCGCCCCCAAGCAGACCGCGGACGAATGATAGGAGTCCGTTACCGGCATTGAGATTTCGACAACTGCAGTTTACTGCAACCCCCTAGTTGTAAACCGCGCCGCCCGGCAAAGTGCCACCAACTCGCCTCTACGAGCTTGCCTGCCGTCAGGAAGAGCAACAGAAACGCATGCACGACTCGGAGGTAGCCATGAAAGTAAACCCAAAGTGTTCGAGGTGGAATGCGATGGGCGCCTTTGCGTTCATGTGGTCAATGGTCGCTTGCGAAGCTGAAAAGCTGCAGGAAATGAGTCCGAATTCCCTCGTGCAGCGGGGGGAGTATCTGGTCAATGCGACCGGTTGCGATGACTGCCATTCGCCCAAGGTCTTCACCCCCCAAGGTCCAGTCCCCGAGGCTTCTCGGCGATTGTCCGGACACCCGGCAGACGAACCCCTGCCCGATCTTCCCCAGGGGCTATTGACCCCCGAGGGGTGGGGCGCGCTCACGAACAACAGCCTAACGGCGTGGTATGGCCCTTGGGGCGTGAGCTTTGCGTCGAATCTCACTCCGCACGAGACCGGCTTGGGCCCTTGGACGGACACGTTCTTCATTCAAACGATGCGGACGGGAAAGCATCTCGGGGTCGGTCGGCCGCTGCTTCCGCCCATGCCCTGGGCCCACATCGGCAAGTTCAGCGATGATGACCTCAGGGCGATGTTTGCCTATCTGCGAAGCTTGCCACCCGTGGATAACCGGGTGCCGCAGCCCATCCTCGCCAACGCTCAGGAGAGTACCGGCCAGAAAGCTCAACGGTAGCGGAGGCTCTACCGCGTGACCGCAGAGCTCCCGGCCAGATCCCTGACCCCGCGCCGTTCGTAAGTCATTTTGAAGCGGAGCGGTGCTGGCAATCGATCGGCAGTGATGACCGTGTGGATCGTGACGCGTTTATCGCTCTCGCTGAGGATGAAGCGGTTGAGCGAGACGCTGCGTTCACCTTCGAAGCGTTGGTAGAGCGCGCCCTGGTCGTCGATGCCGTGACTCACTCGAAACGCGTCGCCATCGGTGGGGTGGCGCCAGGTGATCGGCTTGCCGTCCGCCGGTGCAGATACCTCGGGTTGGCCGGGCCGATCGATGCGGATCTGCCCCTTCTCGAGGAACACGCCGAGCTCCTTCGAGGGAAGGTTTGGAGCGCGCAAGCGCCTGCGTGCAATGCCTCGGATGAAGAAGTTCATCTGGCTGACCACCTGGTCGATCGCTCGATCGAGTGCTTCGATCTCCTCGTCGCCGCCGACGTATCGATACGTGCCGGCAAACCGTTGTAGCGCGAGCTTGGAAGCGTCCGCTTCTGCAATCGAGGGGCTGCAACATGCCGCGAGCAACGCAAGTACAAGAGCCGATGTCGCCGCGAGAGGTCGTCCAACGTAGCTGCTCATGTAGGCTAATCCCGCAACACCACTGCGCCTTCCCACGGACGCAGGACATGTCGGCCCTTGGCTGCAATCGGCGCATCGCGCAGGTTCGAGTAGAGACGTGCCTCGGCGCTCCCCGGCAGATGTCGTAGGTCGATCGGCATTTCTCGCTTCGAGAAGTTGAGGAATATCTCGGCGGTCTCCTGGCGTTCGGCGTCCTCGTAGACCCGCCGATACGCAAAGACCTTATTGGGATCGGCGGGCGGATCCAGAAGCTCGAGGTCGCCAGCGGAGAGCGCCAGGCTCCTTCCACGCAGTTGGAGCATCCGGCGGTAGGATGTCAGCACCGAGGTCGGGTCCTCTCGTTGCGCGGCGACATTCATGACCGCGCTTTGCGGGTGCAAAGGGAGCCAGGTCTTTGGAGCCTCGGGCGGCGCGAATCCCGCATGTGCGCCGCCGTGCCAAGGCATGGGACTCCGGCATTCGTCTCGATTGGTGAGAATGCCGCGCCTTCGCAAGGTGGGCAGCATGAACTTCGGAATGAATCGGAAACGCTCCGCAAGCGGGTCGCGAGCCGCATCGCGCGGCATCTCATGGTGCGAAAGACCGAGCTCGTCACCGTAGTAGATAAACGGCACGCCGCGTACGGTCATCTGAAACGTGGCGAGCAGCCGTGCCCGAGCCAAGTCGTTTCCGAGCCTTTCCATCTGGCGCGGCCGATCGTGGTTGCCGAAGACGTAGGTCGGATGCAAAGGCTCGGGAAATGCCGACTCGAATTCATCGACGAGGCTGCGAAACGCCCGGGCACGAAACGGGGTGCGGAGGCTCTTGAACAAGAAGACGAGGTTCAGGCCATCGCCCGATGGACCACAATATTCTCGCAGCAGATCGGATGGCCCAAACACCTCGCCAACGATGAAGCGCGAGGGACGATCGAACTCGTCGACCACGGCGCGCAGCTCGCGGGCAAAGGCGAACGTATCGGGGTGGTTTTGCGTGTGCAGGGCCCGCTGGAAGAAACCGCCGGGATTGTCCTCCGAAGGGATCGCGCGGAGCGACCGAGGGTTGTCGGCAAACGCTGCGTCTTTGTAGATCGCATTGAAAATATCGAGACGGAGGCCATCGGCGCCTTCGTGGAGCCAGTGCCTGACCACATCGAGCATTGCGCGTTTCACGCGCGGATTTCGGTAGTTCAAGTCCGGTTGAAACGGCAAGAAGCTAGCCCAGTACCACTGATCGGTCTGCGCGTCGTAGTGCCAGCCGGAGCCGCCGAGCATCGAGCGCCAGTTGTTGGGAGGCGCAGCACCGTAGGGCTTGCGCCCGTCGCGCCAAATATAGAAGTCCCGGTATGAGTTATGGCGTGCGCTCCGAGACTCGAGGAACCAGGGATGTTGGTTCGAGGTGTGGTTCAACACCATGTCCAAAACCACCTTCATCCCGCGCGCATGAATCTCGTCGATCAGGCGTCGGCAATCTTCCAACGACCCATACTCGGGCGCTACGCCGAAGTGGTCGCTGATGTCGTAACCGAAGTCCGCCTGAGGGCTCTCGAAAAACGGCGAAAGCCAGATCGTCTCCATCCCAAGCCACTTGATATAGTCGAGCCGGTCGATGATGCCGGGCAGGTCGCCGATGCCATCACCCGTTTGGTCCGAGAAAGAGCGTGGATAGATCTGGTAGACGGTGGTGCGCTTCCACCAAGGTAGCTCACTTTGAACGACTCTTGTGCTGCTCATTACTTGATGATGGCGGCCACGGCGTGGTCGAACGTCCAGTCTTCCATCGCATGCCAAAGGCGCTTCCACTCCTTAGCCTTTTCGGGATGGGCCCCGAAATAGGCATTCCACCATGCCTCCGACCCGCCCGTGAGAGCGGGCTTTGCGAGCCAGGGCTTTTGGACCGAGTAGTGGATCACCTTCGCCTCGCGTAGAAGAGCCTCCTTCAAGCTCGGGTGGCCGCGGAGAAACTGGAAAATGAAGTTTTGCAGGTTGTAACCAGCAGGCAGGCGATGCGAGACGTCCATCGCATACCAATTCGAGTAGAAGACGTTCAGAAACCCCTGGTCGCCCCCGTCGTAACTCGGTGTCTCCCAGAGCGCCTCGAGCATCCGCTCGAACGTCTCGGTCGAGGGATCGATGACCATCAATCCGCTGTTGAATCGGTCGGGAAGAAAGAAATCGGGTGCCGCCGCAATGGAAGGCCGTTCGAAAAGCTCGTCGATGTTTTGAAGCGTGATCACGTCGGCATCGAGCACAACGAGTTTGTCGAACTCGACGAGCTGCCATGCTCGAAGTTTCGTGTATACGTTTCGAAAGCGTTCGAAGAGCTGGGCGGTGTCGGGATTGGGATTTTCGAGTGGCTCGACTTCGCGGACCTGCCAACCCTGTTCGATCAGCCGCTTCCGGGCCTTTTCACTCACATCCGCGGTCACCAAAACGATGCGCGGCACCTTGGTCCCGTGCGCCTCGAGAGACTTTCCCAGTGCTTCGACGCCGGGAACATATCCGTCACCGTTGCACAATGTCGTAGTGTATGCGGTTTTCATGGGGGCTCTTTGAACACCCTGAATCCGAACTGCAGGCCCTGCAAGCCCGTGTCACTGTTCCACGTCGAACTCGACGCCCTGCGCGAGCGGAAGCACATTGGAGTAATTCACGGTATTTGTGGCGCGACGCATGTACGCTTTCCATGCGTCGGAGCCGGATTCTCGGCCTCCGCCAGTGTCCTTTTCGCCTCCAAAGGCGCCTCCGATTTCGGCTCCGCTCGTGCCAACGTTGACATTGACGATGCCGCAGTCGCTCCCCTCCGGACCGCAGAAGAACTCGGCTTCGCGCAGGTCGCGAGTGAAGATCGCCGACGAGAGCCCTTGTGGCACCGCGTTGTGAATCCGAATCGCTTCGTCAAGGTCGTCGTAGGGAATGACGTAGAGAACCGGCGCGAACGTCTCTTGCATGACGATTGGCGTTTGCGAGGCCATCTCCACGAGCGCCGGACGAACGTACACGCCTCCGGGGGGGACGCCTTCGTGAACGCGCTCGCCAAAGTGCACGGTGCCCCCTTCGGCCTTGGCCTGCTGCAGCGCCGACTCCATGTCGGAGAAGGCGTGCTCGTCGATCAGCGGACCGACGAGGTTCTTGGAGTCTGTCGGGTCACCGATGCGTAGCCGGCCGTACACGGCGCGGACGGCCTGCACCACTTCGTCGTACCTGTCTCGATGGACGATCAAGCGCCGCAATGAAGTGCAGCGCTGACCAGCGGTGCCAGCGGCGGCGAACACCACGGCACGCAAGGTGAGCTCGAGGTCGGCAGAGGGCGTGACCACGGCTCCGTTGTTGCCGCCCAGCTCGAGAAGGCTTCGACCGATGCGTGCTGCAACGGTTTGCCCGACAGCGCATCCCATTCGGACGGACCCCGTCGCCGAGATCAACGGGAAATGCGCGTTGGCGGCCAGGGCTTGGCCGAGGTCCGCACCCCCGATCAGCACGCTGCTCACGCTCTGTGGAAGATCGTCCATCGTTTGGCAGGCGCGCATCAGAAGCTGATGACATCCGAGAGCGCACAGCGGCGTCTTTTCCGAGGGCTTCCATACGACGGGGTCTCCGCAGACCAATGCGATTGCCGCATTCCAAGCCCAGACGGCAACCGGGAAGTTGAAGGCCGTGATCACACCAACGGGGCCGAGCGGATGCCATTGCTCGGTCAGTCGGTGCGCTGCGCGCTCGCTCGTCATGGTTTTGCCGTAGAGCTGGCGACTGAGACCAACGGCGAAGTCGCAGATGTCGATCATCTCCTGCACTTCGCCGACCGCTTCGCTCCGAATCTTGCCCGCTTCCCACGTGACCAGGGTTGAAAGGTCCTCGCGATGCTCACGCAAGGTTTGCCCAAAGCGCCGCACGAGCTCTCCACGTCTCGGTCCGGGGAGCTGCCGAAAAGCTTCAAATGCACGGCGACTAGCGACCGCCACGGATGCGAGGTCCGAGGCGTCGGCCCATCGGATCGAGCCGAGGGCAGAGCCGTCGATCGGCGAGCGTAGCTCGTGCAGATCGCCCGAGCCTGTAGAGCCGTCCGCGCCCATCCAGACACCGTGCGTCCCGTCCACACCAAGCCGCTGCAGCGCATCGCGCACTTTCGTCATGTGCTCTTCCTTTCGACGACCGGGTGGCCGCCAATGGCGGGCGGTACGAAGTGCTGTCCAAATCGATTTTGCAGAAACACATCGAGCGGAACCTGCTCTTGACGCACCAGGCCGCTTGACGGCAGCTTGCCTTCGAAGTGAAGGTCGAGCATGGCGCAGACGCCCGCCGCCGTCGTCCTCTGAATAGCCGCCCGTACCTCTCCGGCGATCTCAGCGGGATACAACTTGCGCACGTCGGTCGTTCGTCGGTACTCCCCATCGACCATGCCGCTCGCGGCGCAAAACACGACGACGACGTCCTGTTTCGTACCTGGGATCGCTCGCTCCAGAATGTCGACGACGAGCTCCTGACGTTCGCAAAGCCGTAGGTCTTTTAATAAGAACGCCATCAGGTCTCGATGGCCTGGGTAGCGGATGGTCTTGTAGGTGAGCGTGCGCACGCGGTCGCCCACGCTGCCGCAAAGAGTGCCAAGCCCGCCCGAGGTGTTGAACGCCTCGTAGAGGTCGCCGTCGATGACCAGCTCTTCCAATCCCTCGAGCGGCTCGACCAGACGCGGTTTCCCGTCGAGAATGGCCTCGCACGGCTGACAGTATTCGTTGATGAGGCCCTCGGGAGACCAGGTCAGGTTGTAGCGCAGCGCATTCGAAGGATGCAGCGGCAGCGCGCCCACGCGCATCTCCACGCTCTCGAGTGTGTCGTACGCGCTAGCTAGCGACGCGGCGACCACCGAAACGAAACCGGGCGCCAAGCCGCACTGCGGCATGAAGATCTGCCCTTCGGCGGCACGATCTGCGACACGCGTCACTCGCTTCCTGTTTTCGACGTCCTCGGTCAGATCGAAATAGCTGATCCCGGCGCCGAGGGCCGCACTGGCGATGCCCGGCTGGCGGCTCACGTTGACTACGGACAAGACCGCTTCGTGCTTCTGCATTAGGGCCAGCAGCGTTTCGGTTTGCGAGACGTCCAAGACCACCGTCTGCACGCGCTCGTGCTCGCTGAGCCCAGTCAAGGCCTCCTCGTCAATGTCCGCGACGGTCACCGAATAGTCACCCGCGGTCGCGAGGAACGCGGAAATCGTTTGCCCAATTCGACCGGCGCCCAATACGAGGACTCGGTGCATGGACCCCCTTCTGCAATGGCTACTTTGTCTTTATCTTAAAAGAAATGAGACCGGAAACCCAAGTTCGCAGGCGACTCCCGTGGAAACCGCGGCCGCAGGTGCAACGCGTGCTGGAAAACGCCTTGGATGACCTGTGCGAGAGCTCGCAATGGCTGACCAAGCTCCGAACCGCGCTTCGCGAGCAAACCGGTGAAGCTCTGCTCAGAAGGGTCGACCACCTGGCGCTGCCGACACGGCGCTACGGCGATACGCTGGCCAAAGCGGGATTCGCGACAAGCGGGTCGCAGAGCGGAGAAACGCGGGCGCTGTGCTCGGACGCGTTCGCGCCCCCCATCTATTTGCGCAAGGAGGAGCGCGCGCGGTGCGTGTTGGCTGTCGATTCGGTGACTGGGTTCATCGAGCGCTTTCCGAATGCGGACGCGGCCTGGCGCATCGAGGGCCCGGACGGGGCACCCTTGCGGCGGTGCCTCGTCGACGCAACCTCGGATGTCGACGTGTGGATCGCCGAGCGTTGGGGCGCGACCGGTTGGCACGCGCAGGACGGAGCCGCAACGCAAAGAGAGGCCGCGTGTCGGTACCTCGATGCCTTCCGAACGCGATCCCGCAACGAGGGCTCTGGCACAGCGCGTGAGCTTCTCGATCTGTTCGCCGGCGTTCGTACGGTCATCACCGACGCGGCCCGGGATCTCGGAGCGGACTGGTCGGCCGCGCTCTTTTTCAGAGCAGAACGTGAATATTGGGTTGCGCGGACCCCGGCCGCCCAGGTTCAAGGCAAACGACAGGACGCATGGGGCCTCGGTTGGGCCAACCACGATCACCACACCTACCGATGCAGTCGACGCTGGTTTCGCGAAGCGGTCAGCCTCCTCGAGGTTCTTGGTTTGGAGTCGCGCGAGGCGTTTCATGCAGGTGCCGAGGCCGGCTGGGGTGCCCAGGTCCTTGAACATCCGAGGCTGCCCATCGTGGCCTTCGTCGACGTCGACTTGTCGCCAGAGGAGCTCCGCATCGACTTCGCCCGTCAGAAGCTTGAGCCGCGGGAGACGCTCGGCACCGTCGGACTCTGGTGTTGCCTTCACGGCGAAGCGATGTTCGAAGCGGGCCTACACCACCTGGCCTGCCACTACGACTTCGACACGATTTGTTCGCAGCTCGAGGCGCAAGGGATCGAGGTCATGCCCCCGTTTAGCGACCTACCTGAGCTTCGCCAAGCCTTCACGGAGGCCCGCCCCCGCGCGGTGAGCTCCAAACGCCTGGATCGCCTGCAGGCGGACAACCTCATCACATCCGAACAGGCAGATACGTTTCGACGTGACGGCGCTCTCGGCTCGCACATCGAGCTCATTGAGCGAAAGCACGCCTACAAGGGTTTTCACCAGCGCGGCATCAACACCATCATCGCTCGAACCGACCCCCGATCCTAGGAGGCTCCAGCGGCCGTGACCCGTTTGCCCGGCACGCTTCAGTCCTGCGGATGCGTAGACGCCAGCCGGTGCCGTCCCAAAAAAACCGAGAAAAGGCGTACCAACCGGTCCCTCTGGATCTTTTGTCCCAGAGGCGGGATCCTAGGCGTGAACTGCGGACCAGTGGGCATGGCCCGCGCGAAAGAACGGAGGCCACCATGCGCAACCTCATGGAATGTGCGGTGATCCTAGCCGCAACGGTATCGCTCATCGGCTGTGGGGGGGACGCCGACAGCGCCAATGGCAATGGCAACGGCAGCGGCAATGGCAACGGCAACGGCAGCGGCGAGCCAAGCGGGGAGGGGCGCTACCTCATGCAACCCATGGGCGGAGATCCATACGACATCACGAAGACCGTCCTGTACCACAACCTGAGCAGACTCGGGGATGACTGCTTCTACAGCTTCCGCATTGCTCCTGACGCGGACCAGCAGGTTCCCGATACCGACCCCTTTGCTCAATACATCGACGTGTTCTACGGCAATGCGACACCGGACGACTTCCTTTCTGGTTTTGTTTACCGCAACGCCGAATATGTATTCCAAGGCACGCCAACCCGGTCGCCGGCGGAACCTAGTAGCGAAGCATTGGCGACGGGTACGTACAACAGTGGCGATACGGGCGAAAACGGCTCGTTCGAATTCGTCTTGGACCAGAATCTCAGCGAGCAGCTTCCCGCAGTGAGTACCTGCGTTCAGTGAACGGAGCGAATCGCTGTTAAAGACGAGCTTCAGTGGGCGCCCTCATCCGTGAAGGCAGGAGAAACCCGTGCACGCGAAGATCGAGTTGCTGAAACCCCGCAGGGTCGACGCGCATCGGAGCGGCTAACTCAACCTGGGTGCGGCACGGCCGGTGACCAGTGGCAGATCCAAATAGGTTTTGATGCCTGGATCTGCTCGGCAAACGTACGGGATCGCGCTGACGCAGTGAATGGCCGTCGCGACGATGCCGGGGTTTCGCTCGAGACCAGCCTGGATCGATTCCGGATGAAAACCGTGAAAGGTCGTCTTGATGGTCGGATCGCCGGTGACTTCGATCTCAAAGCGTTCGCCTTGAGGACCAAAGGTCCAGGCAGGGTCTAGGTTTTCTTGTCCCATGAACCAGTTGGTCCGCGCGGTGACCACCGGCTCGCCGCGTACGAGGCCTTGCCAAGTGAAGCGCTGCGCCGCGACCAGGCCGGGCTCGATCGTTCCGATTGGGGACTCGATCGGCGCGGTGGCGACCGAGACCTCGTGCTTGCTCACGATATCGGGGTCAAGGTCGAAGCCAAGCGCCTCGGCGATCATCTCGATCGACTGGGAGAAACCCTCGGTCAGAAGCATCAGCATCGGGCTTGTTCTCGCCTGCTCGGGACTCTTTCCGAACAGCATGATGTTGCTGATGACGTCGGTCGCCGCGTAGCTTCGAATGTCGGAGAACTCTTCGGCGCGGACGTGCGTGATCGACCGACTCAGAGCAGCGATCGTCAGCGGAAGCCGCTCTGTGATGCCTCCAGGATGGATTCCCGTTCCGTGGAGAGTCACGCCCCCCTTCTCACAAGCAGCCAGCAGGTCGGCGACATCTCGCTTGCCGGGGAAGAACCAGTTGAGGGGCGTCACCACGTTGATGCCCGCTTCGAGAATCCTGAGGACCTCTTGCCGATTGGGAAGCAGAGGCGCGTAGAGCACGCAGTCGGGGCGAAGCCCGAGGACCTCGTCGATGTCGCTCGTTGCGCGAACCCCTATCGAACCGAGGCCGCAAAGCTCTCCCACGTCGCGGCCTGCTTTGTCCTTGCTGTGGACCCAGGCCCCGACCAGATCGAGCTCGGGATGGGACACGATTCCTTCCACCGCTGCGCGACCAACGTTCCCTGTCGCCCACTGAACCACACGCAATGCCATCGGACTGCGGCTAGCTTACAACAAGATTCGACCAAGGTGGCCCGAAGATCGCCTCCGTTTGACCGACTCTGCGGCCTGTTGGAAGCTCAGGGTAGACCTTCGGAGGACCATGGGACGGACCGTCGTTCGAGACGTCGATGAGTACGGCAACGTAGAGCTCGCCAAGAAGTATCCGTCCACTGCTGGGTCGCAGCCGCAGGTACCCGCGGAAGACGTCGAACGCTGCATGGAGGAGATCGAGCGTGATGGCTACGTCATCATCGAGAATTTGATCTCTCCCGAGCTCGTTGCGGAGATCAAGGAGGACCTCATCCCGCGCTTCAGCTACGACTCGGGTCGCAACAACTTCGAGGGCTTCAAGACGCAGAGACTGTACGCGTTCTTCGAAAAGTCGCTGATATGCAACCCTTTGGTCGAGCACCCATTGATCCTCGGTTGTCTCGACCGCGTCTTCGAACCGAACTACCTCCTCTCGCAGCTTCAAGCGATCAACATTCTCCCCGGCGAGGAACAGCAGCCGCTGCACCATGACGACTTGTTCTATCGAGTGCCTCGCCCCCGACCAGCGCTAGGCGCAGCGACGATCTGGGCAATAGACGAGTTCACCCAGCAAAATGGGGCGACCGTGGTGATCCCGGGAAGTCACCTGTGGGATGACCGCCAACCAACCGAGGACGATCGCAAGAACCTCGAGCCAGTCGTAATGCCCGCGGGCTCGGTGGTCCTTTTCTTGGGAACGCTCTGGCACGCCGGCGGCGCGAACCGAAGCGATGCCGCGCGGCTTTGCGTTTCGGCGCAGTACTGCGCCCCATGGTGCCGAACACAAGAAAACTACAGTCTTTCTCTATCGCGCGAAACGGTGAAGAAGTGCAGCGAGCACATTCAGCGCATGCTCGGCTATAGCATTCACGCCCCGTTCATGGGCTTCGTCGATGGCAAGCATCCGAGGCGGCTGCTCGAGGATTAGCATTCTTCGAAGCTCAGGAATAGAAGGCCCCGGGCCAGAGCGTGACGACGACCGCACGTTGGGCTCGCTCTCGCTTCCAGTAATCGGATTCGGCGTCGATTCGGAAGCTGCGGTCGATCATTTCTTGGACCGTTGCCTCGACGCCGCGTGCAAACTTGGGGTCCTGCACGACGATGTTTGCCTCACTCTCCCAAAAACTCGCCGTCGCATCGAGGTTGGCTGACCCGATGCTGGTCACCAGGCCGTCGACGGAAACGAGCTTGGCGTGCACATACGGGCGAATGCGCCCGCCGCGCGCGACGATCATCGGCGAAGGCGGCGGGACGAATTCGTAGATCTCGACCCCGGCGGTAAGCAGCGGTTCTAGCTTTGCCTTCACCATGTACTCAAAGAGAGTTCGGTGCAGTGGCGCCGGAAAAAAGGTCCCATCGTCTCGCCGGGTCGCCGCGTTTCCGGTGAGAAGCTTTACGGTGACATCTCGGTCCAAGAGCCGGAGGATCGCTCGTTCGAGCGCCGGTACGATCGGAAAGTCGTTGACGATGTAGACGTGGTCTTCGGCGAGATCGAACATCGTTTCGTACATCGCCAGGCCGTTGGTGTCGGCGAGCCCTCGATGGACGACCAGCCGACCGGCGGCGGAGCCAACCCGATCGAGCTTTGGCAAGACGTCCTGGTCTCTGGGGATTTCGGCCCCCCCTTGCCGTTGCCAGGTGCGCATGAACGTTTCCTGTACCTGCCGAACGAGCGGTCCAGTGAGCTCCACGTGGGCGTCGAGCCACGGGATGCGTTCATGACGCGTGTTGTC
>JBFICQ010000077.1:0-13030 GCA_041581895.1 Polyangiales bacterium
AGCGCCGCCCATGCCCATGCCACCAGCGCCGCCCATGCCCATGCCACCAGCGCCGCCCATGCCCATGCCACCAGCGCCGCCCATGCCCATGCCACCAGCGCCGCCCATGCCCATGCCACCAGCGCCGCCTGTGCCCAAGCCACCAGCGCCGCCCGTGCCCAAGCCACCAGCGCCGCCCATGCCGCCCATGTCCGGCACCACGTAGGACACCGAAAGGTCGAGCACCTCTTGGCCCGTCAGGCCTTCGAAAACCGTCTTGACAGTCGCCTGCGCAAAGCGCGGGTTTTGAGCGAGCTTCGTTGCGAACCATTGAAGAGCGCGTGGCCGTTCCGCTTGTGGCACTTCCTCTCCGTTGAAGCCAGGCGTGAGCATCTCGCCGTCGTACCATTCGCCACGGCCATTGTATTCGCCGCTCTCATTCCAATTCATGAAGACGCCCGCAACCGGGTCCACGGTGGTGTGGCAGACCGTGCAGTCTGGGTTGTTCAACGTCGGGTTCTCACCGAAGTCCGCGCTGGCGTCGACCGGTCGGCTTCCGAAACGGTTCACGTCGATGTCGAGGAAGAACAGGTACGCCATGCGCGAGCGATGGCGGTTGCGATTCGTGTCGCTCGTCGGGAAGCGGTTGAGGAACATCGACGAGGTGAGGAGGCCCGCATGAGGGATGCCGGGAATCTGGACTGGTCGAAAGCGCTCGGGGTCCTCGCCAATGCCAAGCGGAATTTCGGGTATGCCGATCAGCGATAACCCGGAGTAGCCATTGAGCATCGCGTAGTCCGCCGTGAGGATCTCGGTGAACGGACGCTCGCTGCGAATGACGTGTGCGATCAGCTCGAGCGGCTCACGGGCGAGCGAGTCGTTGGTGACGAGCGCCACGTCATCGTTGTCTTCTCCCATGGCTTCGAACCACCGAAGGTTTGGCCAAATCTCCTCATCGAGAAGCTCGATCGCGTTCTCGCGACCCAGGTATTTGTCGGTGAGGAAATGATCGTTGTAGAGCTCGATGATGCGATCGCCGAACGCGGGCTCCCTCATCAACTCAGCGAGCGACGCCTCGAGGCCGAGTTGGCCGAGGTCTTCACTGGCCCGAATCTGCTGTTCGGTCGGTAGTTGACCGGTGAGCTCGAGGCTGGCTTTGCGGAGAGTCTCCGTCCACGTCAGCAGCTCGAGCTGGCCCTCGTAAGGATTGGCGAAACCCTCGGACGTCGGGCAAGCATTCACGTTCTGGGTGGAGCAGCCGCCGAAGAGCGTGGGGTCGTCTTTGCAGCCGGACACCGCCAATGCCGACCCAATCAAGAGAACGAACGCCCCAGCCTTGAGGTTGCCGATGATGCACCTGTAACTCATTCTCACAAGGTACAGCCTAACATGCGAAAACACACCCTGCAGGACTAAATTTTGGATGTATTCCAATGGCGTACAGCCTAAACTTAAACCTTTAGGGTCGATTTTTTTAGCGATCGAGCTTGCACTATGCGTCTGGTCTGCCAGGATCTTCGAGAGATGGGAGCGGACTTTTTTCCTTTGGAGGAGTTCGATTTCTCGTCCATGATTATACCCTGAAAATAATTTTTTATTCTTACTGGTGGTACACAACATGCCCTATCGACGGACGATTCAGCTTCAAATGATGACCATGGCTTTCGGGGTTTCGCTACTCATCGCCTGCGGCGAAAGCGACGCCGGACCACCCTTCATGCAGGTCTGCGCCGATACGCCGACCTCTTGCTTCGATCCCGCCTTCGAATCGGAGACGCTGCGAACCAAACTCGAGGGGTGCGCTGGAGATCCAGCTGCGGGGAGCTGCCATTCGAGCGGCAGCACTCAGAGCACCATGGAGCTCGACCTGACCGATCCCGCAACGACAGTGCAAGCGGCGTTGGCTCCATTGGTAGACCGGCTGAGTCTGAGTGGGACGCCCTTCATCGACTCGGAGTGCATCGAGGAAAGCTTTCTCCTGCGTAAGCTCACCAATGATCCGGGGTTCGGCTCTCGAATGCCCTTAGCGCCCGATACACCGTGGACCAATGACGAAGTCGAGTGTTTTCGGTCGTACCTGACGCAGACGTTCATGCAGGCAGAGGCTCTTTAGGGCTATCCGTGCTCGGCCCTTCGGATGCCGAGATTGACCACCTTCTGCAAAAGCGCGGGATAGTCGATGCCGGCTGCCTTTGCTGCGCTGGCAAACTCTTCGCCGTCGCCGATGTCTGGGTTGGGGTTGGCTTCGAGAAAATAGAGCTGGCCGTGCTCATCGAGGCGGTAGTCGATTCGAACGCATCCATCGGTTCCTAACCTGCGACAGATGCGGCGAGAGAGTGTCTGAATTCGACGCTCGAGGTCGTCGGAAAGCCCCTTGGCACGCCCGATGCGAACCCCGTGCTTTTCTTGGTATTCGCGGTCCCACTTGACCTTCCGGGTGGCGATTCTTGATGCATCGTCGGGCAGCTTGTCTAGAAAGATTTCCCACGTGGGGAACACATTGAGACGGTGGTTCCCGAGCACCGAGGCGTAGAGCTCCCGCCCCGCAACGTATTGCTCGACCACTGCATCCGTCCGGATCTTCTCGTGGATGAATGCTACCCGCTCTTCGAGTGCCTTGTCGTTGTTGACTACCGAAGCCTGCGCGATCCCATAGCTTCCCTCTTCGATGAGAGATTTGACGATGAGCGGAAACTCGAGCCGCGGCGGGCGCCTGATCTTCCGATAGCGTGGGAAGACCCGGAATCGCGGCACCCGAATGCGATGATACGCAAGGACCTTTTTCGACAAGGCTTTGTCGCGCGCCAGGAGGAGCCCGCGCGGATTGCAGCCCGTATACGGCGTTCTTTGGAGCTCGAGGTAGCCCACCACGTGCGCATCGAAAATCGCCTCTCCGCCGAATTCCTCGAGCAAGTTGAAGACGACGTGTGGCTTGAGCTCCTCGATCGCTTTTCGAAGAGGAGCGAGCTCGTCGCTGAGACCAACCACCATCACTTCGTGCCCGAGGGAATGGAGGCCTTCGCGCACGTCGTGCTCGGTCTGGAAGGGCGCGATTTCTTCAGGGGTGAGCTTGCTGATGTCGTCGGGAGGGATGAGGCTACTGTGCACGAGAACGATGATTCGCCGTCGTCTTACAGTGGATGCCATGTGTCCCGTCTGTGGAGCAGGTGCACCGTGTGCACCGTCAACATGATGGCGAAGTCGAGCTTCGTCTGACGTTCCCCCTTCGTCAGCCGGAGCCGAAGCTCGCGGCACCGCCCGATGATATCACGAAGCACCTGGTCGACGGTGAATTGGTACTCGCCCGTGAAAAGCGAGATTTGCTCGCGGATTTGGCGGCGATTGCGACGGAGGAAAGAGGCTGCGGTCTCGTTGTTTCGATGACGCGGTGAGTCGCTGAAGATCTTGCGAAGGTCGCGGTCGTACTCGTCGCTGAACCCCGGGCTGTAGTGCTCTTGGCGGCGTTCGTAGTGGCGCCGAAGCGTGTATCGGAGGCGTGATAGTGAGTAGGGTGTGGCTCGGGAGCGTACTTGGGGTTTCTTGTCCGACAGATCCGACGCGAGCTCGTCCATGTATTCGAGCTTTTCGAGAGCGGAGGAATGTTCGTACCGCGCACGCCAGTTCGATCGGGGCGCTAGCCAGACTGCGAAGGTTTCCGCGAAGTCTTCGACCGGATGAGCCTGTGCGTACCAGCCATCGAGGTGCTCCACGAAGTCCCTGCTCAACGGATTTGGGCGGTAGTAGTCGGGGTAGGGTTCGGAAGCCCGGCCAAAGGTTTGCTGCCAACGCTTGCGGCGCTGAAGGTTGTACGCGTGTTGAAGGGCGTGCCCAGCTTCGTGCCGAAGCAACCGCATGCAGTCGACCCGAGTGCCCCCTTCGACCTCGAACATCATCTGCCGTTCGAGTCTCATTAGACGGGGGTGCGCCAGGTAGAACGGAACCCCTATACCTGGAATGCCGTCCGGGCAGCACCACTCGTCACTGAGCCACGAATGCACGCGAAACCGCTTCAGTCCAACCTCGGCGAGCTCGTCTCTCAAGCGCTCGAGACAAGCCTCTAGCCAGGTGCCCGACAAGGTCACCGCCAAATCACACAGGCGCACGTCCAGGAGCTCTTCGGTTGGCAGGTTTTCCCAGTGTTCCGGCACGGACCGGTCAGCTTGACGGATCCGTTCGCTCCTTACAACGGAGAAACAACGCTGCCCGAGCTCCGCGAGCTACTGGTCGTAGGCGTCGCAGTTGCTGCCTTCCCAACCTGCGCGACATTCGCAGCCGTAGCCGCCCGGGTAGTTCCAGCAAGACCAGGAGCCGAACGGGCTGCATGGTCCGATGCCGCCAGCGCACTCGTCGACGTCGGCTTCACAGAGGATGCCGGTCCAGCCCGGTCCGCAGTAGCACTGAAAGCTGGTCGAGCTGCGCGTAATGCAGAATCCATTGACACAAGGGTCATCCGAGCAGGAGCCTTGCGGATAGCAGACTGGCTCCGGGCCGCTCCAGTTCCCGTCTACGCTGCATACTCGGGTGCTCGCTCCATACAGAACGAAACCCGGATTGCAATCGTACATCACGACCGACCCGTAGGTCGTACCACCCGCGAGATTGACAGTTCCGTTCGCGATGGCTCGGGGGATCCCGCACTCGATCGGCATACACGAGAGCTCGAAGCTCTCCCAAGTTCCATCCGCCTGGCACATGACGGTCACTGCATCGGAACCAAAGCCGGCCAGGCATTCGTAAGTCACGATGCTTCCAAACTCGGTTCCCGTGATGTCGCCCACGATGGCATTGGCGGGCGTTTCCGGAGGGATACCGCAGTTGATGGGCGCGTTGCAATTCATCCCGTGGAACCCGGGATCGCAGTCGCACGTCACGATTCCCGAGCTGTCGTCGCACTTGCCCTGCACACATGCGTTCGGCGTCGTGCAGTCGACGATTGGCACCGTGCACCGGCCCTCGGCGTCGATGGTCCAAGCCTGGTCGCAGTCACAAGCGTGAGCGCGGACGCCATCGAGGCAGGTGCCGTTGCCGCAGTCGACATCCTTGCAATCGTCGATCCGCTCGTCGCAGGTTGGCCCTTCGTAGTCGACCGGTCCGCAAAAACACTCCGTCCCGACACAAACGCCGCCGTTGTTGCACTCCGGGATGCAGCCCTTTCGAGGATCGCCGTCGGTCAGTCCTGTGACCCCCGAACGATCGACGAAGCACCCCGTCGCAATCGCGATCGAGACGAGAAACCACGTGCAAAGTGTGCAGTGCTTCCTGTGGTCCACATCTCAATGAATCAGAAGCGGTGCCCCCCTGCCAGAGCCACATGTGGGTTCGTGTACGGATTAGTCGCGTGCTATGAGTCGCGCCGCCAACCGGATGGGGAAACCGAAAATCGCAATCGTAGGTGGCGGCATCGCCGGGGTCGGGGCTGCCTGGTCCCTTCATCGGGGAGGCTACGACGTCGAGTTGTTCGAGAAGGCGCCCTCGCTTGGCGGTAATGCGAGAACGTTTCGATGGCCGGTCGACAACGGGTATGCGGAGTCACCGCTGCTCGTCATCGCATGGCCCGAGATGTACTACCACAACTACCATCTGTTGCTCGAAGAGCTCGGTCTCGGAAGAACGACGCTTCCGATCTCGTATTTCGTTCGGAGCGCCGACGGCGAGTTCCGTCAGGACGGCAAGTCGGTGCTCGATAGGCGTTTCGCTCGGGAATTCAGACGCTGGAGGAGGCTCGTCGCTTTCGTCTCACGCGTCTGCGACTTCTTCCTTCCCAAGAACAGGCACGACTCGATCTATTACTTCTCGTACTTCAATCCGATGAATGTCATTCCGCTTTATTGGATGGCGCGTCTCTTCGGTATTTCGAAGCGCTTTTGGCATACGATCTTCGTTCCGGTCCACAGTGCGACCTTCATTACGACGTCGATGAAGCGCATTCCGGCCGTCATTCTACCTATTTTGGAAAGCATCGTGCCTCTGGAGAAGCCTTGTCGAATGGGCACTTGGGATGGCCCCCCACGTCAGGTATTCGAGCGAATGACGGCGCCCTTCGCGAGCCACGTCCACACCGATCACGAGATCACGAGAGTTGCACGGGAAAACGGACGCTTCGTCGTGGAAGATGCCAGGGGGCGCCGCTATCGAGCCGACAAGATCGTGTTTGCCTGCGATGCGCATTCCGTGTTGAACGCGCTCGAGTCTCCCACCTGGTTGCAGCGGCTGCTATTTAGCAATTCCCAGTACGTCGACGACGTGGATCCGACGTTTTCGAGGTTCGTCGTGCATTCGGACGCGGGTATCTTTCCGGAAGAGCACCGGGACGAAATCGCTTCGAGTTTCAACACCTACGTCGAGCTCGACGAGAAGGGGTCGCTCGAATGCACGTTCGTGCTGTCCTCGCAATACCCGGGTCTGAATCAGCATGGCGTGCCCATGCTGGTCACCTTCAACTCGAACAAATCCATTGACAAGGTGCACCAGCAGATCGATCTACCACGCGCGAATCACACGCTTTGCCTCCGGAATCTGCTCATCATGTCTGCCATGCGTTTTCTTCAGGGCAAGAACGACATGTACTATTGCGGAACGTTCACCACCCCCGAGGGAGGTCACGACTTGTCCTTCATGTCGGGGCTCGTGGCCGCGCGCGCGATTGGGGCGCCGTATCCTTTGCGCAGCGACAACCCTGAGGCCATCACGGACTTTCACCAGATGCAACGAATGATGTTGGGGCGAGCGCTTCCCGACTGAGAGCCACCGCCCTGCGCGAATGCGCTAGATGCGCACGTGAACTTCGTGGCCCTCGTAAGCCGCGATGCCCTCATCGACTTTGTGGCCGAGCTCGCGTGCTAGCAGGAGAAGCGCTCTCGCCACCGCCAGCTCGTCACCGATTTTGGGCATGTCGGGATCTCGGGGATTGCGACGAGCGATACCGCTTGCCACGATCTCATCCCCGTCGATCACCAGCCGCGCGGTTGCGCCGGTGGTATTGCCTTCTTCGAGGACGTTGAGGTCCACCCTGAATGACTTTGACGTTGCCATTGGACACCTCCTCGGGGGACACGATCATAAGGAATTTGATCAAAACAGGACAGTCCCCTTTTCTCAGACGCCATGCCAGCCTGTTTTTTGTCGAGTGGCGTGCCGGGCCGCGCGGCGTCCGGAGTAGACGCAGTCGGCGAGAGATAGACCGCTCACATACTGGCGCGAGCAGATTCCGACGGCGCTTCGGCCGGCTGCGTACAAACCATCGATCGTGCCGCCGCCGTTCCGGACCTGCCCGGTTTCTTCGTCGACGGCGAGGCCGCCGAGGGTCATTACCGCGCACGGATGCCGTTTCGACCCGAGCGAGCAGTCAATGGCGTAAAAGGGCCCATCGCTCATCACGGCCATACTTGCCGGGTCTTTGCCGAAGCGGTCGGGTCGCTCGCCTCGCGCGGCTGCGTTGTATTCTTCGAACGTGCTTTGCAGCGCCTCGACCGACACGCCCAGCATTCCGGCCAGCGCCCCGACATCCCTGGCCTTCTTGCAGTTGAAGTGGAGATTCATCAAAGCGACGCCCCGTTGAAACCACTGGATCTTTCCAGGCTTGGTTTGTGCGCGGGCAAGCCTCCTCATGCGCGCGTCGATGATCAGAGTTGCAATGCCGCCATTTGCTTCGACCATGGCTTCTCCGATCTTGGAGCCGTACCACAGCTCGTTCGCAAACCGTTCCCCTTTGTCGTTGATCAGCATCCCCTCTGCGAACGCGTTTGGTGGATACAGAAATCGCCAAGCTGAAGCCCGATGCATGTGGTCGAGCTTCCCACCGACGCTCTGACCGAGACGTATCCCCGCCCCATCGTCTCCTGCGGTGCCTAGAGGGAGGCCGGGCAGGAAGTCCGGAGCATACTTCCCCACCATTTCTTCGTTGAACACGAAGCCTCCCGCGCTCAACACCAATCCGCGTCGGCAATGGATCTGGCGTGCGACCGAATGTCTACGTTCGAGGGCACCACACCAGGCCCGAAGACGCCGGGCGAGGGGAGGCGACACCTTGGCCACCATCGTTTCGAGGCGATGCAACCACGCATGAAGCTTGCGCCAACCAAGCGATGGCATCTCGTAGTACTCGGCTCCGACCACTCGCCCGCCCGGGTCTACGATCAACCGTTCGACGCGGGCTTGAAGCTTGAAGCGAGCTCCTTGCGCCAATGCCGTTTTTCGAAGTGGCTCCATGAAATTGGCGCCTGGGAACGCCCCGCCGTCTGTTCGGTGTCCGCGCGGAGCTGGTGTCGCCTGATCGCGGTACGGTGGGACGGCTTCGTTACCGGAGAAGTAGAGATGGTATTCGTTGGTAGGGTACGAGGTCTTGACTGGGCAGAGATTCCCGTAAAACGGTACTCCGCGATCGGTCAGCCAACGAACCGTCTCAGCGCTGGTCTCGCAGAAATCGCGGAGGGTTTCTTCCGATACGGCGTCTTGCACTTCCATCGAAAGATACCGATACATGTTCTCAACCGTGTCATGAACGCCTGCTTCCTCTTGGATGTGCGTTCCTCCGCCGCCATAGAACACACCGCCGCTGATCGCCGTCGCGCCGCCGCCTTCGAAGCGCTCCAACACGACCACCTCAGCGCCCCGATCGCTGGCTTCAATCGCGGCCGAGACGCCCGCTGCTCCGAGACCCACCACGACCAAATCCGCCGTGTCGTCCCACTGCGTGTGCTCCACATCTTCGACGACGAGTGGGCTGGGACGACTCATCTGGATTGCGCAACCTAGCACGACGGTTCAAGTTCCGCAGCGACTCATGGCGCTTCCTGTCGATCGAGATGGAGTAGGTCCCACGTGCTTGGTGACCGGCGGCAACGGTTACGTCGGCAAGCATCTGGTCAGGCGGCTGATCGAGCTCGGATGCGAGGTGCGTTCGCTCGACCTCAGGCCCTTCAACGGCGACGACTCACGGGTGCAGAGCATCGTTGGAGACATTCGCCGATTCAGCGACATGCGTGCGGCTTGCGAGGGCGTCGAAACGGTGTTCCACGCTGCGGCCGTCATCAACACCCTCACTCTAGCTCGCCCGAAAGTTCGTCGGCACGTCCACGAGGTCAACGTGCTTGGCACCGAGTGCGTGATTCGTGCCTGCAAGGACGCTCGTGTCAAGAAGCTAATTTTCACGAGCTCGATCGTCGTGGCTGTGGATGGTCCGATTCGAGACGCGGACGAGACCGCACCCTACGTCGGTAAGGGGGGGCTGCCCGACCTCTATTCCCAGACGAAGAGCCAGGCAGAGAAGTTGGTGCTCGCGGCCGATGATTCGAATGGGCTACGTACAACGGCCATTCGGCCCGGGGGTGTTTGGGGCCCCGGCGAAGGAGCCGTGGTGGTTCAAGACTTCTTGGAGCACCTCGCGAGCGGCAAGTTCAAGGCGGTCATCGGCGACGGCACGTCGGTCACGGACAACGTTCACATCGATTCGGTCGTCGACGCCCACTTCCTCGCAGCGCAAAAGCTCACGGACAACCCGGACTTGGTCGGCGGTCAAGCATATTTCGTGAGCGATGACGAGCCGATGAATCCTGTGACCTGGTACCGCCCGATCGTCGAGTCGCTCGGGTACCCGTGGCCCAAAGTTCAAATCCCTTCGTCGCTCGCGTACGCGATTGCTTATGTCGGGGAGTTGGCGCACTACCTCGGCGCGCCGTTTCCGAGTATCACGCGGCGCGGGGTCTTGGCCGTGAGTCGCGATGCCTCGTTTCGCATCGACAAAGCTCGCGCGCACCTTGGATATGAGCCGCGCACCAGCTCCGCAGAAGGGCTTCCGAGCTTGATGCCGGAGCTTCGCACCATCCACGACCGCCTGAAGTCAGCGAGATGAACAAGCTGATCTATTTGCTCTGGCCCCGCCAACCGATGGAGCGCGCTGACCGTAGGATCACGCTCTTGGATCGTTGCGCACCGGCGCTGCTCGATCGCGGTGCGCGCTATCTGACGATGTATATCGACGACGACTTCGCCAGGGTGCCCTCGCCCTCACCGATGACCAAGCTAGGGAAGCCCTTCGTTGCCGAAGTTAGTGTTTGGATGGATTCGATCGAGACGAGTCGCAGCGTGGAATCGATCTTGCACGACACGGGCTTCGATGTCGCAGGCTATCGAGTGACCGAGCACTTGTATACCGACTATGGCGGCAACCGACACTCTTCTCGCCGGGACTGGCCCGACGGCCAACGATCGCCGGGGATCGTCTCGATAACCCCCCTCGAGCGGCCCAAACGCATCCCGAAGGACGAGTGGATGCGTCACTGGTTTCGCCGCCAGGGGCCGATGTCCGAGGCCATGCAGCCGCGCAGCCGTTATGTCCGAAACGTCGTGTTGGACGTGCTTACCCCCGGCGCGGTTCACTACGAGGGAATCGTCGAGGAGTCTTGGCCATCCGCGGAGCACGTTACCGACCCGATGAAGTTTTACGGGGCCCGCAACCGGATCGAGCTGTTGAAGAACATGGCCGTCATGATGCAGAGCGTCGCAGCTTTCCTGCCGATCTGGAAGATTACCAGTGTGACGACCAGCGAGTACTTCATCCGTACCCCTCATTCATAGAGGGGCGATTGTGCTGGACGAGGGCCCTGTTCGTTGGGATACCCTCTTCCTCTCGATGAATACCGATAGACGCAACTTCATGAAGCTCTCCGCCGCCGGGGCCGCGGCGTTGTCCACCATGAGCACCGGCGCTTGGTTATCTGGCTGTACTTCGAGTCAAGCGGCTTCGGGGATGCGTTTTCTCAGGCCAGAGGACGTCGAGCTTCTGACCGCGCTCACCCCGTCCGTGCTGGCCGGACACGTAGGTCCTGGCGATACCGAAAAGATCGAACGCACCCTCGAGTCCTTCGATACGCTGCTCGCCGACACCTCGCAGATCGTCGTAGACCTGCTCATGCAGGCGTTCGATGTGCTCAACTTCGCGCCCACCCGTGGGCTGATGACCGGCCAATGGTCGAGTTGGTCGAAGGCCAGCGTCCAAGATGTCGACGATGCTTTGGGCCGTCTTCGCGACAGCAATATCGAGCTGCTCAATGCGATCTATGCCGCGCTGATTCGAATGATCGGGAGCAGCTACTATCTCGTACCCGAGTATCTCGCGAGTACCGGTTACCCCGGCCCACCCATGAAGGTCCAGGACGACCCCGCTCCGATAGAAGCCGGCAAGGTGGAGGAAACGCAGTGACCGATCTCTCCACCATCACGTTCAAAGGCACCACCGACCCCTACCGCAAGGCCGAGGAGCGTGGTTGGCACATCACCAATGCGACTGAGCTCGCCGCGCCCCTCGAGCTCGAAGCCGATGTCGTCATCGTCGGCACGGGTGCGGGCGGGGGTACCGCAGCCGAGACCTTGAGCAAAGCGGGTTTGAGCGTCGTGTTGCTCGAAGCGGGGCCACTGAAGAGCTCCAGCTATTTCGACATGCAGGAGCGCGGTGCATACCGAGATCTCTATCAAGAGGGCACGGGCCGAGCGAACAAGAGCGGTTCGATTACGATTCTTCAAGGTCGATCGGTCGGAGGCTCGACGACGGTCAACTGGACCACGAGCTTTCGCACGCCCCCGGAGACTTTGAAATTCTGGGCCGAAAGCATGGGCGTCAAAGGTTGCTCCGTCGAGGAGCTGGCGCCGTACTTCCAGCAGATGGAGACACGGCTCAACATCGAAAAGTGGGCTATGCCTCCGAACCCGAACAACGAAACGTTGAAGGCAGCCGCCGAGAAACTCGGGTACTCCTGGGCGACGATTCATCGCAATGTGAAGGGCTGCTTGAACCTCGGATACTGCGGCCTCGGCTGTCCGGTCGACGCGAAGCAATCGATGCTGGTGACCACGATACCAGCGGCGCTCGACAACCAAGCCAAGCTCATCCACCACGCTCGGGTTGAGCGCGTGGTGGTCGAAGGGGATGCCGTCGTTGGGGTCGAGGCGTCCGCTCTCACGCCGAACGGCTGGGAAACGACTGGACAGACCATCAAAGTCCGTGCTGCCCGGACCGTGTTGGCAGGCGGAGGAATCAACACTCCGGCTATTCTTCTTCGCTCACGCGTTCCAGACCCGCACGGTCGAATCGGCAAGCGCACATTCCTTCATCCGACGACCCTGTCGATGGGGATCTACGGCAAAGCCATCGAACCCTTCTACGGTGCTCCGCAATCGATCTACTCCGACCACTTTCAATGGCAGACCATCGATAGCGGTCCCATCGGGTTCAAGCTCGAAGTGCCGCCGCTACAGCCGGCGTTTGCCGCCGGTTTCTACGGAGCGGGGGGCGACATGCTCACGGATAGCATGGACAAGCTCGCCAATACCCAATGCATGATCGCGCTCATGCGCGATGGGTTCGACGAGCGAAGCCCGGGTGGCTCCGTCGAGCTCAACGACCGTAACGAACCCGTCCTCGACTACGAGCTGAACGCCCATCTCTTGGAAGGCGTTCGCCGGGCCTGGCATACGATGGTCGAGATGCAGTTCGCGACGGGAGCGAAGACCGCTCGGCCTGCCCACAAACAAGCTGAGCATTATCGTTCTTGGGCAGAAGCAAGAGCCGCCATCGCGAGCTTCAAGTACGCCCCCCATAAAGTGACGGTGGGCAGCGCGCACGTGATGGGCGGAAGTGCCATGGGCGAAGATGAAACGAGGAGTGTTACCAACAGCGAGGGGAAATTCCATCATCTGGGTAATCTCTATGTCATGGACGGTTCGCTCTTCCCGACCAGCATCGGCGCCAATCCTCAGCTATCCATCTATGGCTTGGTGCTCAAGCTGTCGACCAAGCTGGCTGCTCAGTTCAGCGCTTGAGCGGGTGTTCTTCCGTTCAACGGCTGTACTGCCTTCCTTTGAAGGAGATCAGAAAGTTCACCGAGAGCACGTGATCGAGCCGATCTGATCGCCGCGAGAGATAGACGTTCAGATAACCGACCTCGACGCGAAATAACTTTTCAAAGGCGTAAATGGCCAGCCCTAGAAAAGCGCGGTTCTGATCAAAGCCCTGCTTGGCCCACGTTGCTCCCTGTATGCCTACGAAGACCTCGTC
>JBFICQ010000078.1:0-12945 GCA_041581895.1 Polyangiales bacterium
GACCCGATGATCACTGATCGGCTAGGATTTTGAGAGGCGCGCGGGGGACCGGGCGAAATTAGATGGCCGAGTGGGTATACGAAGCGCGCACTCGCGCGGGTGAGGTTCAGACCGGGATCATCGAGGCGGACACCAAGGAAGCCGTGCAGACACGGCTGCGTGCGCGCCAGTTGAACCCAGTCAAGATCAAGAAGAAGGGACGAGGGCTCAAGCTCTCCCTCGGCACGGGAGTCACCCCGAAGGAACTCGTCATCTTCACGCGACAGTTTGCGACGATGATCGACGCCGGTCTTCCGCTGGTGCAGTGCTTGGATATCTTGTCGAGCCGAGGAGAGAACAAGAGTCTCAATACGATCCTCAAGGACGTCAAAGAGTTCGTCGAGCAAGGCGGAACGTTTTCCGAGGGTTTGGCTCGGCATCCAAAGCTGTTCGATGAGCTTTTCGTCAACCTCGTTCGCGCAGGAGAGATGGGCGGTATCCTCGATACGATTCTCAACCGTCTCGCGCTCTACATCGAGAAGAGGGTCAAGCTGGCTCGACAGGTTCGCGGCGCGATGGTCTATCCAATCGCGATATTCTGCGTCGCGATCATCGTCGTCGTCGTGATGCTGGCGTGGGTCATTCCAAGCTTCAAGGGTATGTTTGCGGAGTTCGGAGGCGAAGACTCGCTTCCCGCGTTGACGCAGTTGGTGATTACCGCCTCCGAGGGCTTCCTGGGCAACATCGTTTGGATCGTCCTCGGCGTTGGGGCAATCGTGTTCGGTGTTACATGGGTCTATCGGCAGCCGGCGGGCAAG
Organism: Polyangiales bacterium; assembly: GCA_041581895.1. GTDB lineage: Bacteria > Myxococcota_A > Polyangia > Polyangiales > Houyiibacteriaceae > SG8-38. The sequence goes on from JBFICQ010000078.1 coordinate 798, forward strand.
CACTTCTTTCATCGGACTTTGTTGGTCATGCCCATCATGGGCCCTGTCATGCGCAAGATTTCGGTCGCCCGCTTCACCCGGACGCTCGGAACCTTGCTCTCGGCGGGCGTCCCCATCCTCGATTCGCTCGATGTCGTGAAGAAGTCGGCAGGCAACGTCGTCGTTGAAGCCGCAATCCAAGAGACTTCGAACAAGATCCGTGAAGGTCGCACCATGGCCGAGCCGCTGATGGAGACCAACGTATTCCCGCCGATGGTGGTACAGATGATCGGCGTGGGCGAGCAAACCGGCGCGCTAGATACGATGCTCAACAAGATCGCGGACTTCTACGAGGACGAGGTCGATGTTGCCGTCGCAGCCCTTACCTCACTGCTCGAGCCTCTGATGATGGTTTTCATCGGAGGAATCGTGGGCACTATCCTGATCGCGATGTACCTGCCGATCTTCTCGATCGCGGGTAAAGTAAACGCGGAGTGATTCAGCCCCCGCAGAGGTCGACTACAAGGCGCGAGGAAGCCCACCCGCATAGACGGGTCCTGTGGGTCCTGGGGGGTCGCCTCGTCATCGCCACGGTGCTCCTCGGCCCTACCCTTTATCTAGCGCAGGACGCGATTCGGTACGGTCACTTCACGCCGACCTTCCTGCTGATTCTGATTTCGATCATCTACGGGTCGTCGATTCTGTTCTTGGTTTGGCTGCTGCTCGGACGACAAGCACAGGCTGTCGCAATGGCGGTCACCGGCCTCGATGTGCTTCTAATTACGGGTTTGGTGTACCTGACGGGAGGAGCCGGCAGCATCTTCTCGTTCCTATATGGCGCGGAGATCCTGACGGCAGCGCTCACCCTCGGTGCGAACGCGGCCTACGTCGCGGCGGCAACTTGTCTCAGTTGCTACATCCTTCAAGGTGTTGCACTCAACATCGGGTGGCTGCCACCGCCGCCTGATCAGCCACTAAGCCAGTACATCCTCGACTCGAAGGACTTCGTCTTCGCGCTTCTTTGGAACATGGTAGGCATCTCCGCAGTCGCGCTACTGGCGAGCAACCTCGCTCGGCGAGCCCAAATAGTTGGCGCAAGGTTGATTGCGGCAGAGCAAAGCGCAGCACATCTCGCCAGGCTCAACGATGACATCGTTCGCTCGATCGCCTCAGGGCTCATCACCGCTAACCGCGAGGGGCGCATCATCGGCCTCAACCGCGCGGCTCGCGAAATCCTACGGGACCGTGACAGCTCACTCGTGAGCCGGCCCTTGTCGGCGGTGCTGCCCGGTTACGAGAAGACCCGCGTGAGCGAGCCTCCGAGACGTGCGGAGGCAGCAGGAAGGCGCGCCGACGGCAGCGAGTTTCCGATGGGTTACATGATGAGCGCTCTGGTCGACGCCGAAGGGCATTCGTTGGGACTGCTACTCGTGTTTCAAGACCTGACCGAGATCAAGAACCTCAAGGACCAAGCCGAGCAGGCGCAACGCCTCGCCGTCCTCGGGCAGCTCGCGACCGGGCTGGCACACGAAATCAGGAATCCGTTGAGCTCGATCTCGGGGTCGGTAGAGATAGTGCGCGAGGGAAATGCACTTAGCGTCGAGGACCGCCGCCTGCTGGGTATCGTGATTTCGGAGGTTGACCGCCTCGATGCGCTGGTCACGACCATGCTGCAGGTCGGTCGTCCGAGTCAGATATGCACCAAGCCCCAAGATCTGCGGGCGCTGGTCAGCGACGTCGTCGCCGTCGCTCGTGGCGAGGCGACCCAGAGCAACGGCCTGTCGATCGAGGAGCGAATCCCGGATACGCCGATCATAGCGACCGTCGATCCCGACAGGCTGCGGCAAGTGGTGTGGAACCTAGTGAAGAACGCCGTACAGGCGTCCCCTCACAGAGGCACTGTCGAGGTGCGAGCCGGTCGCGATGATCGGGGCCACGCGTTTCTCGAGGTGGCAGACCAAGGTCGCGGGATCGACGATGCTCAGCGAGAGCGCCTCTTCGACATGTTCTACTCCGGGAGGAGCCATGGGGTGGGCCTAGGGTTGGCACTGGTTAAGCAGATCGTGGACCAACACCAAGCTCGAATCGAGATCGTGGATCGGTCAGGCGTGGGCACTTGCTTCAGGGTAACCTTGCCGCTCGAGCACGATCCCGTCAGGCCGAGCGCAACAGCTCAGACAGACGTACACCGGGATCCTCGGCCTGCATGAGGCTCTCGCCGATCAGCACGGCATCGGCGCGGCCCTGAGCGATCTCCCGGAAGTCGTCGCGGGTGTGCACCCCGCTCATGAAGACCGCGACGCTGCCCGAGGGGATTCGCGCAACGGACTCGTGCGCCATCGCCATGTCGACTTGGAAGGTCCGCAGATCTCGTGCGTTGACCCCAATGACGGTCGATCCCGCGGCGACAGCTCGACCGACTTCCTCAGCGTTCGCCGCTTCGACGACTGGTTCCATGCCGAGTTCGCGGGTCCGGGCGATCAGGGACTTGAGCGCTCTGTCGCTGAGGGCACGAACCAGCAGCAAAACTAGAGAGGCACCAACATCGAAGGCCAGATCGACCTGCACCGGATCGATGACGAAGCCCTTGAAGAGCACCGGCACCGACACAGCTTGCGAAATCGTTCTCACCAGCAGTGGGGATCCCCCGAAATCGGGCGCATCGGCAAGAACGCTGACCGCGGACGCACCACCTCGTTCGTACGCACGGGCGACACGGACCCCCTCCCCTGGAGCCCACTTTCGAATCGTGCCGGCGCTCGGGCTTCGGAACTTGACCTCCGCGATCACCGATGGAGGTTCGCTCTCGGCGCGACGGAGCGCCGCGATGGCCCGGACGGAGCGCTCGGGATCGGGGTCCCGCCAAAGGGGCCGCATCGCCTTGACGTGCTTTCGGCGTCGAAGGTTCTCGCGACGGGTGCGAGCAAGAATCTCGGAGAGGTAATCGCTCATGGGTTTCGCGTGAACTTCGCCCAGCGCTCCAAAGTGGCGCGTGCGGCTCCGCTGTCGATTGCCTCTGCAGCTCGTTCAGCCGCCGCGCGGGTATCTTCAGCTACACCAGTAACACAAAGAGCGCCTGCGGCATTGAGCAGGACCGCAACTCTTGCCGCACCTTGTTCGCCCGAAAGCACCTCCCGGATGATCGCTGCGTTGCGTTGGGCGTCACCGCCCCGCAGCGCTTCGAGGGGCACCTCTGGGAGACCGAAGTCGGCCGGACTGAGCTCCAATGCGCGGACCTTTCCTCCGACGAGCTCGGCTACTCGAGTGGGCCCCGCGGGAGAGATCTCGTCCAGACCACCATAGCCGTGCACGACCCATGCTGCTGTCAGACCAAGCGACCCCAGCGCCCAGGCCAGTTGCTCCGTATGGGCTGAATCATATACGCCCACGACTTGATGGGTCGCCGAAGCAGGGTTCGACAGTGGGCCCAGCAAATTGAAGATAGTGCGAAGCCCGAGCTCACGACGCACCGGCGCCGCGTGCTTCATCGCTGCGTGATGGCTCGGTGCAAACAAGAAGCCAATGCCGACCTCTTCGATGGACCGCCGCACCTGCGCCGGAGACAGGTCGATGCGGACTTCAAGCGCCTCGAGCACATCCGCGCTTCCGGCTTTGGACGATACGGCGCGATTTCCGTGCTTGGCAACACTGACACCGCTCGCTGCAGCGACGATCGCGGCGGCCGTCGAGATGTTGAAGGTGTGAAGACCGTCACCGCCGGTGCCGCACGTATCGAGCAGCGGACCGTCGACCTCAGGTCGGATCTGCTCGCAATGCTTGCGCATCGTTCGCGCAGCAGCGGCGATCTCGACAGCCGACTCGCCCTTCATGCGCAGGCCGACCACGAACGCGGCTATCTGCGCCGGCGTCGCATCGCCGTTGAGGATCGCGTCCATCGCGCTTTCGACCTCAGCCTCGGACAGATCGTGTCCAGCGACGAGCTCCTTGATCGCATGCGTGATCACGGCGAGCCACCCATCGAGAGCCCAGAAAGCCAGTTGCGAATCAACTGATGCCCGTGCTCCGTCAAAAACGACTCGGGGTGAAACTGCACGCCCTCGATCGGAAGCGCCACGTGTCGCACTCCCATCACCTCTTCCTCCTCGGTCCATGCCGAGATCTCGAGCTCCTTGGGAACGGTGTCTCGCCTCACGATCAAGGAATGGTATCGGGTCGCAGTCAGGGGGCTCGGGAGGCCTTTGAACACGCCCTGGCCCCGGTGGATGATCTCCGAGGTGCGCCCGTGCATGAGTCGCTCGGCGCGCACAATCGACGCGCCAAAACGCTGCGCGATGCTCTGGTGCCCGAGGCAAACCCCGAAGATGGGGGTCCGGCTTCCCACGCGCTCGATGACGTCGAGGCTCACGCCCGCTTCTTCGGGCCTGCCCGGCCCTGGGCTGATCAAGATACCCGTTGGGGCGAGCGCTTCGACCTCCGCAACGGTCACGGCGTCGTTTCGACGGACCACGACCTCTGCCCCGAGCTCACCCAAGTACTGCACGAGGTTGTAGGTAAACGAGTCGTAGTTATCGATGACGAGAATCATCGGTCCTCACCGCTAGCGGCTTGGTGAGAGCACGTCAACCAGCCGCCAAGGGAACGGCCTCGTAGCCTCGTTCTCGGAGGAACTTCTCGAGCCTCAAGTTGAGTAACTCGGGGTACTCGAAGGCCGCGTAGTGCGTTGCTCCCGGGATCACCATCAACTCAGAGCTGCGAATCCGCCTCACCATACGCTCCGCGGCTGACCTGGGTGTAAACGCGTCTCGCGAGCCGGTAACGAGCAACGTGGGGACGTCGATCTGCGGCAGCAAGTCCCAGGCATCGTGCTCACCTACGCGCTCGAGCAGATCGACATAGGTCCCCATGTCGAGCGTGGCAAAGTCCTCGACCAAGGCGGAGAAAACGTCTTCGTCGAGCGTTCTCGCGGCAAGCCCGATGCGCTTGATCCACTCGCCCGGGTCGGGGAAACGCGAAGCTTGGCCGATGATCGCTTCGATTACGCGGGGCACGAAGCGCAGACCTCGCAGAAATGGCGGCAGCAGGCGCCCTACCACACTGAGGTTGAACACGTAGTCCCACGGCCGGCCGGCCAAGCCGTTGACCAAAGCGAGAGAGGCAACCTTGTCGGGTGCCAGCCGAAACATCTCGAGCGCCACTTGAACGCCCATCGACCACCCAACGATCGCAAGCCGCTCGATCCCTTCTTCTTCGAGCAACCGCACGCCGTCGCGCGCGTGGTCCACAACCGTCATGGCGCGCGGGTCGCTTGGACGACCCGACCGGTAGAGTCCGCGATAGTCCCAACTGAGAAGCCGATAGCGGTCCCGGAAGTACTGGATCTGGTGGCTCCAGGCCTTCCAACTGCCCGCGAGCCCATTGCAGAGTAGAATCGGACGGCCTTCGCCCATCGCTTGATAGACGATTTCGGTGCCATCAAACGACACAAATCGGCGCTCTTCGACCGCGGGTGGCATCATCGGGGGTGGAAAAGCGTATCAGGAGAGGGCAAAAGGCGCCCTTCCTTGACACGATCGGCCATGCCCGGATAAATTTGGAGAGGCTGAAATGTCAGACGAACTACAAAAACCCAAGAAACCCCGAGATATCCGCGAGAGACTAGGTCGCGGGACCGCGCAACCGCCGCCGCCAGACGTCGAGGCGGGAGATGTTGCACCTCCCCCTCCTCTCGGGGGCGTCGCGCCACCGCCGGGTTTCGTCGGGGGACGCGCCGCGAAAAGGTCGGGGCCTTTCAGGGGCTCGACCACGCCTGGCGCTAGCAAGCCACAAGAAGTCCGGATTGTCGTCGACGAACAGGCAGTGGCGACCGCGCACGAAGGTAGGGGGCGACGCGCGCGCAAGCTTATGCTGATCACCGGAGGCGCAGCGGCGTTGGTCGGCATTTTTCTGGGGGTTCTGTCGACTGCAGTCACGATCAATCGCCGCGAGTACAATCAGGCGGTTCGTGATGGCAAGGCCGTGTACGAGGGCGTGCGGGTGGCTGCCGATCAGGTTGCCGAAGCAAAGCGACTTCTCGATCGAGCCTCGACCGCGGCAAAGTCGCGGCCGGGAGAAGGACCAAGCGTTGACTACGAGGCGATCGAGAAGCTTCGCGCTCTTCCTACGCCTTTTACCTCCGCTGACTTCATCGGTCTTCGGTACACCAAGTTTAACCGTGAGACGGTGAACGCTCTCTTTTTGTATGCGCGGCAGATCGACGAGTTGTGGGACGGGTTTGACAAGCTCGCCGGCCGAGTCCTTCCCGATGCGCGCCGGGCCGAGCTCGACGAGGCGGCACAGGATGAAACCGCGATCACGACCAGCCCGACGGGTTGCGTTCCCACGCTGGGCGAAGGTGGTTTTCGTTGTGGGTTGGTGTACGTGGATATGCCCGAGGCGATCGATGCCACCACGACCAAGCTCCAGGTTCGCGTCAATCGGGGGAGTCGGCCGTTCGAGAAGCAGATCTATACGGGTCAGGACCTGCGCCAAAACGCGAGTAACTACGTGATTCTGACGAATCCGGAGCAGTCGGCAGGCGTCCTCGGGCAGCGCACCAACGCCTTCTCGGCGTATCGTCGCGACCTCGCGGAGCTGTCGCGCCTCATGAGCGCCACGCTCGTCACCCAAGGCACGCTCGAGAAGGGCCTCGGTGCCGTGGCAGGCCTCCAAGAGATCGCCACGTTCTAGCGGAACTGAATTTCCGCTTAGTTCCCGGGGCTTTCGACTGCGCCGGACTCGACGTTGGGCGATCGGGGATGTTATTCTAATTGTGGGGTGCCGCGCTTTCGATTGCGATATCAGTCGACCAATCTCGAGATGCCTCTCGGGGAGTTTGCCGTTGGTCGAAGCTCGTCCTGCAACCTAGCGCTTGCCGACGGTTTGGTTTCACGCCGCCACGCGGTGCTGCATGTCGGACCAGAGACCGTGGTCGTCGAAGATCTCGGAAGCCGTAATGGTGTCGCAGTAAACGGTGTCCGTATCAATGGCCCGCGCCGCTTGGCCCACATGGATCGCGTCTACATCGGCTCGCAAGAGCTAGTGTTGATCGACGCAGCCAAGCTCAAGGAAGGCACCAAAGAGACAGCAGCATACATCGTATGCGAATCGTGCGGCGCGATTAGTGGGGTTGCCAAGCGTCGTTGTGGCGAATGCGGCAAACGTTTGAACTCGAATGCGGGCAAGACCTTGGTCGAGGGCAACAAGGTAGACTCGTCATCTCACGCCTGGGGTGCGGAGGATACGCGCACTGCACGCGCCCTGGATGTCATCGGCGGAATCGCGAGCAAGGCCATCGCCATGGGTCGCTATGAGGAGGCCGAGCGTATGCTGCTTCCCCATCTCGAGGCTCTTCTCGAACGCGCAGTGAAAGACCGTCCGCTCAGTGAGTCCGAACGAGACGATCCGGACGCGCTGTTTTCTGGAGCGACGAACTACGCGCTGCAGTTGTCAAAAGGGCTGAAGGACACGAAATGGATCGATTGGGTGTTCCGGATTCACACGGCAACCGGTCGACTGATGAACGCTGAAACCATTGAAGCACTTCACAGCCTGGTTCGAACGACGCGCTATTCGAAGCCACAACATCTGCGGAAATACCTCTCGACAATCCGGGGGCATTCTTCCGACTATGGCGCGTCTGAACGGTTTCTCCTGCGGCGTCTGGAGGGCCTCGAACAGGTCGTCGCAGCTCACTAGGCGATCGTACCCGCGTCAGGGTCGGGCCAGGTGTCGACGAAAAGCCGCTAGGGCGAGGGTGCGACTAGACCGCGCGCTTACTCGGATGTTCCGTCGATCCGCCGGCCGCCCGACGCAACGCGGCGATCGCGTCGGCCAGGTTCGGGTCGTTTGGCAACTCATCGATGAGCGCCAGGATTTCCGCCGATGGTGCATCGAATACGCGGTCGTAGAGCTCCGCACTGGCTTCGAGCCACCGTGGCGTACGAAGGGCACAGCCAAGACGCGCAGCACATTCTGCGACGCGAAGAATTCGGCCAGGCTCGACCTCTACCCCTTCTTCGAGCTGCTCCCCTAGCTCTGCAACACCACGAGCCATCATCCGCTCTGCATCCGCCAGCCGATTCTGATCGATCGCCCGCTCGACGACTTGAGAAAGCAAATGAAAGGTCCAGCCGGAGCCAGCCACGTCCCGAACCGCAGTAGTCACGCCCTGCTCGGTGGAGACGGCGCCGCAGTGCGGGCACGACGGACTGGAGCTCGGATGGGGAATGGCGCACCCTGGACAGAACTTCAGCGCGCCGGTCGTCCGTTGCACACCTCTTTCTCGCCCGAGCGCGAGGAACACGAGCTCCTGGGTGCCGAGCCGGATCCGGTCGCCGTCCTTGAGCTTAGCCTCGCCGATGAGAGACCGCCCGTTGAGCACCGTGCCGTTGCGACTATGCAAGTCCTCGAGGATTGGCTCGGGCCCGGAGAGGTCGATGCGCACGTGCTCACGGGACATCATCGGGTCGTCGATGGTCACGCTGCAGGCTGTATCGCGGCCTATGGTGACGTTGTCTCGATCGAGATCGAACTCTTGCAGCAGAAATCGCAGGCGGTAGCGCAACCCGGCCCCCTTTGGGATCCATCAAGTTAGCGAAGCGCAGGGGGCGTTGTAAACCCCACCCCACCCTACGTCGGCGCCTACTTTTTCTCGTCGATTCGCGGGTTATCGTGGCGGCGAATTTGGCCGCTGATCCTGTCGGCGATGTCGGCATTTTCGTCGCCGCTGTCATCGTTGCCGACCATATCCACCACGGAATCGCTCGTCTGCGCTACCGCCGGCTTGTTCTTCCGCAGCTTGCCGAGGCGGGCCACGGTCTTCGGGTCCTCGAGAACGAGGCAATAGAACCCATAGAATTCGTTGTTGTCGATCGCACGTGCGCGCACCCGCGGCTCTCTCCATTCGTACCATCGGGTTGGTTCCGTGCCGGGCGTCAAGACCCCGCCCTTCTTTTTGGCTTTGCCGTAGCGCTGCTGAAGCGCTTTTCCGAACTGCTCGAAGGTCGCCCCCTCGAACACCGAGGCGTCAAATGCTCGATACCGCTTCCACAGCCTGTCATTTATAAAAAAGAAGTAATCTTGGGTGTTCTTGGTGCGAACTCGCAGAAGCGACTCCCCGTTGTTCTGCGTGAACTCGCCCTTCAGATAGCCTGAATCAAAAGCGCTCGGCGTCCCGTCGAACTTGAAATACGAGTCGCGGATTTCGCGAATCTCCTCGGCCATCTTGTGCCGCAGTCGGTCTTCTTCGATTGCATCCGTCGCCTTCGAGATCGACTCTTCATACGACTTCTCGATGTTCTTCTTGAGATGGCGATACACCTGCTTGGGGGACCAACCCCACTCGATGTCACCCATCGACGCCTCGAGCGCGCTAGGAGACCGGTTGCTGGCGCTTCCCTTGTCGGCATAAAAGCCACCGCCGATCAGCAGAGCTGCGGCGACCAGGGATGCCCCGTACGATGAACGCTGCGAAACTGAAAACCCCATGGAAATCAGGTTAGCACCCGGGCGAATTGCCCCAAAACTTAACGGCAAAACCCCGCAAAAAGGCGACAGTCCTGTGTTCGTCAGCGGTCGTCGCTCGGCGGAGAAAGCTGTGGGGGAACGGAAGCGACGAAGAGCATGGTGCCCCCCGCCACCGCCGCGGGCATGAAGAACAGGTTCACCAGGGGAACGAACAAGAGCACCCAGACTCCGGTGCCAAAGCCGGCTAATGCCGCCAACTGGTGACGAGCAAAAGTCAGGCGGTCGGCCACAGACCAATCGCGACGCGCAGCGGGCCAGTCTACGTAGTCGACGCCGAGGTAGATCGCCGTGAGGGCAAAGCCCACTAGCGAGACGACCTGGCCGATCCCGGGAATGAGGAACGAGGCGAGGAACATCGGACCGACCACGACCGCGTAGATTAGGACTTTGAGAAACTCGAGCCGAATGGTTCGGACGACGTCGGCAACCATTCTCTTGAACGAAAAAGGTGGCGCGGGCTCCCCCGTGAGGATGCCCTCCACCGCCTCGCTCAGCGCATCGTTGAAGGGCGCAGCGATGATGCTCGACAGAACTACGACCAGCACCAAGCCAAGAAGCGCGAGCAGCAAGCCAAACAACAGGTTGATGAGCCACCGAAGGGCTCCGAGCAGCGTCGCGACCCAGCCTGTCGCCTCGCTCCAACTATCCGGCATCCACGACCACAGCACATCGCCGAGGTCGTCGTAGTAGGTCCAGGTGCCGTAGAACGCGGCAAACAATGCGCCAGCGGTAATCAGAATCGGAAACAGCCAATACCGCACCAGCGTCGGGTGCTGGAAGTATACGAAGCGCATCCCGCGGAACGCATAGGACAACCCGCGGGCAAAACCGACGGGCGATTTGGCGACTATCCCCGCGCCCCGCACGACCCCCTTCAAAGCGCAACGGCTCCGAGTGGGATCAGCGGCTTCAGATCCTCGTCGTCGAAGCGCAACTGAAGTCCGAAGAAGTAGTCCCGCCCCTCGTTGATGATGTTGTCGACCCCAGCGAGCAGCCAGAAGCGGCGCAGCAGCTCGTACCCTGCGCGAACGCGAAGTCGGGGCCAGGCGAAGCGGCCGAGATCGAACATGTCGACATTGAACTCGAGCCGATCGTCGAGCAGATCGAGGTCCAGACCGAGACCGCCCGTCGATTCGATGATTCCGAAGCGAAAAGTCGCAAACGAGATCGTCTTGCCAAACTCCGCCGAGAACCTGAGGCGATTGGTCCGCGTGATCTCGGTTCGCCGGAATTCGTTTGGCTCGAACAAAGGAGGCGGGCTTTGACGAATAATGGTGTCGCTCACGCTGATGCTCCCCCGAGGGTCATCGACGACCTGAAACAAGAAGTACCGCCCCTCCCTGGGCTTGAGATAGACCGAGAAGTACGTCTTGAAAGCGCTCCCGAGAGCGTAGTACTCGCTCTTCAACTCGATGATTGTGCGAAGGCGGTTCAGCCCTCCGACGAAGTTGTTTAGGCCTTCGGCAACTCCCTCCACCTCGTCGATCAACGCCTCGTCTTGGGTGAGGCGCCCAAGCGTTCCTTCCCCTCGGGCCGTTCGCCCAGACACCTCTTTCACGTCTTCAAGCACCGCGTTGAGCTGGTCAGCGGCGCGGTGAATCGATGCGATGGTGTCGTCGACCTCGGCAACGCCACGGTCGATGTCGCCCTTGCGCCTCTGAATGATGTCGTTGAGATCGCCGGTCGCCATCTCGACGTTCTCCATGATGTTGATGATTCGCGGACTGGCTTCGTCGGTGACCACCTTGATGTTCTCGAGCGCGTCACTCAGGTTTCGCAAGGCGCTCTCCATGCGCTGACCCGCTTCGTCAGTGCCAAAGGCGCGCTCCATCTGGGTCGTGATGCGTCGAACGCTCTGCGCAATGTCGTTTACCGTGACCAAGATGTCGTCGGTCTGCACGCCTTCGGAGGCGACACGTATCTCCCCGCCGTCGGGAATTTCGGGAAGCCCACGGGTGCCCGGATCGATCACGAGAACGCGTTCCCCGAGGACCGACAGGCTCCGCATCGTAACGGAGGCGTCCTCGTAAAGGGTCACCCCGCCCTCGATCCGGAGATCGACTCGCGCCCTTTGGTCTTCGAGGCGAATGCTCGAGATGTAGCCCACTGGTATGCCCGCAACCAGGACACGCGACTTGGCGATGAGCCCCTGCACGTCATCGAAATACGCATGGACCCCATACCCGGATTCGGTCGACACGCGCTCGTCGACGTAACGATAGACCGCAATGGTCACGATCAGCCCGAGGACCACCATTAGGCCGACGCGGGCCGCGTTCCAAGTCTCTCGCATGAGGCCCGGCGAATCCTAATCGAACCGGACCGAAACAGCTACGCCCACATGCCGCAAAGGCGCCATCGTCACGCCTTGCGGCGTCGAGAAAGTACCGCTATGGCCTTGCACTTTGTCGGAGGGGATCGATGCGATCACCGCCGCCGCACTGGGGGCGCTTCAGGGCCTGACCGAGTTTCTTCCAGTATCGAGCAGCGGGCACGTCGCCGTGGGCGCGGCGTTCTTTGGCATACGCGAGAACCCTCTGGCGCTGACGGTCTTTCTTCATCTGGGGACGCTGCTGGCGACGATCCTGTTCCTGAGGCGGGACTTGGAGCCGCTCCTGACCGAATTGACGAGGTCGCTCCGACA
>JBFICQ010000079.1:0-12688 GCA_041581895.1 Polyangiales bacterium
CGAGCGCTTCCAAGAGGCGCAGGCGCAGTACGAACGTGCGCAAAAGCTGGACCCGAACCGGCCGGAGGCCTACTTCAACCTCGGCGTGCTCTACCAGGACTACATGTCGGGTTCGGTGGCTGACCTCAAGAAAGCCAAGCAGTACTTCACGGATTTCGTCCGCAAAGCGGGCAACCGGCCCGAATTCCGTTCGAGCGTGGCGGACGTGACCAATCGATGTGGGCAAAAGCCAAGCAAGAAGCGTGGCGCGCCCAAGTGTCGACCCGGACGCATGCAGAACATCAACATCTCCATCGAGGCCATGCAGGTCGCGGGTTAGGTGGGAACATGATCAAAAACAGTTCGAATTTCGCTTTACAAGTACTTGTTTTCATTGGGTTACTAGCTCTAGGCACTGCGGTTCCGGTGCCAACGGCTCAGGCGCAGTCCGGGCCGGCACCCGAGACGACCTATGACTTCGAGGATGACCTCGTCACCGGCGATTTGATTCGCCCCGATGGAGAGCAATTGATCGTTCGCCGCCGCGGGCGCCGTGCGTCGCTGATTCAGATTCGCGAGCATTTTATTCCCGAGATGCTGAAATCTGTGGAAGATTTGTAGTGGGGGTTTCGGGTGAGTGATTCGAGTCACAATACTTCGGTCGCTTTCTCCGTGTACGACGGGGACGAGCTGCTTGGCACTGAAACGCTGAGCCAAGAGATCATCAAGATCGGTCGGCTTCAAACGAGCGACGTTCGTCTCGAGGACGACAAGGTCAGTCGAATGCATGCTGTGATCGAGGTCGCCGCGCAGGGCGAGGTGTACATCATCGACCTCGGTTCCGCTGCGGGGACGCTCGTCAACGGCGAAAAGGTCAACAAGCGCAAGCTTCAGACCGGTGACATCGTCGAGATCGGCAACAAGCGAATCCACATCGATATCATCACAGGCAAGGTCGCCATGGCTTCGAGCCCGCCCGTCGCCATGGCAGCGGGTGCTGAGCGCCAAACGCCGGTCGTCGACGAGAATGCCATGACTGCGATGGTCGACGAGGAGTCCGAGCCAAGACAAAAAGCCAGCGCCGCAGCTAAAGAAGACTCCGGCCCCAAGTTCAACCCCTTCGAGGTGGGTGCCAGGCGTGTCTCCAAGACTCCGTTCGCCAACACCGTCGGTGAAGACGGGGATGAGTACAGCTTGGTCGCCACGACGGGCGCGGTGCCGTCACACGAGATCGAGACGAACGAACGTGCGATCGAGGTTTCGGTGCTTTGGGGCGACAAGAGCGTGCTCAACGTCGACTACCTGAAGCCTGCACGGGACTACTTCGTCGGCGAGCCCAACGGCGAGGAAGTGGACTTCATCCTCGGCCGCGAAGCGATCGGTGTCGACCGGATGCCCCTCTGCCTCGCACAGGGCGAGGGCGTGACCGCGATCATCCCCGAAGGAGCGAAGGGCGAGGCCACGATCGGCGAACAGACACGCTCCTTCGACCTGATGCGTGGACAGGGCGAGCTTCGTCCGAGCGGCGCGATGGCGGGCGCCATGGAGTTCCCGGTGCCCGAAGGCGGAGCGGTTCGGATGAAGCACCGCGACTTCACGTTCATCGTGAAAGACGTCAAGGCCGGTAAGAAGGTCGCGGGTGCGGCGAAGATCGACGTTCGCCCGATGATCTACGTTGCTGGCGCAGCGCTCTTCGCGAGCCTCGTGCTGACGATGTTCTACTTCCAACCTCCACGCCCGCGCGGCCTGTCTTCCGATCTGCTCAGCACCGATTCGCGCCTGATTCAGTTTCTGATGGAACCGGAGGAGCTCGAAGAGCCAGAGCCCGAGTGGCTGAACGGTGCGGATTCGTCCGGCGGGGGCACCGGCAAGGCTCACGAGGGTGAACAGGGACAGATGGGCGACGAGAAGGCCGAAAAGAACCGCAACAAGTACGGCATTCAGGGTCCGGAGGACAATCCAGACCCGCAGATGGCGCGTGAGCAGGCCGAGCAAGAAGCGCGGACGGCGGGCATCATCGGCACGTTGGCGTCCATGCAGGGCTCGTTCAACGCCCCGACATCGCCCTACGGTGCAGACTTCGCCCTCGGCAACGATCCGATGAGCGCGCTCGGCGCCATGACCGGTGACGACATTGGTCAGAACTTCGGATTCGGCGGGCTCGGTCTTCGTGGCACGGGCCGAGGTGGAGGCGGCCTCGGCCAGGGCACGATCGGCATGGGCAACTTCGGCACGATCGGCCGAGGTGGTGGTCGCGGACCAGGCGAGGGCGGCTACGGCCGCGGCGCCGGCGGGTTTCGCGGGCGTTCGGCGGGGGTTCCTCAAGTGCGCAGTGGCGGAGCCGAAGTACGCGGCTCGCTCTCGAAGGAAGTCATCCGACGCGTAGTCCGTCGCCACATCAACGAGGTGAAGTTCTGTTATGAGCAGCAGCTCAACGCGCGTCCCGATCTTCAGGGCCGCGTTACCACGCGCTTTGTGATCTCGCCGACGGGCTCCGTCCAATCCGCAATGGTCGCGAGCTCGAGCCTCCGCAACGAGGCGGTCGAAAGCTGCATCGTGCGCGCGGTTCGCAGATGGACCTTCCCAGCACCCGACGGAGGAGGCGTAGTCGTCGTGAACTATCCGTTCCTCCTCGATGCCGCAGGCCAGTGATCTCCAGGTCGCCGGCTCAAGAGCGCGTTTTCCCTCTAATATCCCGGATTTCCAGCCCTGTTCTCGCGTTCAGGGGAGGTGGGGCGCCGTCGTCCTGGCCAAAAAGGCGGAAACGCCTGAAAAATAGCTTAGTTTAGAGTTGTTGGCTGCACGACAAATGCTGTACGATTGAAGTGCTTGTGAATTTCCAAGCGTAGGAGGCACGCATGCGAGGTCACAAAATCGGCTTTGTGTTGGTCGGTCTAATCCTGATGGGCGGCAACTGCTCGCGCGCTCGCGTGGAGTCGATGAACGAGATGAACGCGGGGGTCGAGTTGGCTCAGCTGAAGCGGTATAGCGAAGCCGCGGAGATGCTCGAGAAGGCGGCAGCTCTAGACCCCACCAATCACCAGGCCTACTTCAACCTGGCCATCGTCCAAATCGAGCAGCGGAACTTCTCTGCAGCTCGCGAAGCGCTCGAGCGAGCCATCGTCGCGAAACCGGACACGGCTGGTTATCACGAAAAGCTCGGGACCGTGCTGATCGAGCTGGAGGACTGGAAGTCTGCCGAGGCATCGTTGAAGGAGGCGCTGGAGCTCGATCCTTCGCTGTTCAAGGCGCACTTCAAGCTCGGCCGTGTCTACGAAGAGGTCGAGGATCGGCAAAATGCGCTGTACCAGTACACGGAAGCCATCAAGACCGGACCGCGATTCCTTCCATCGTATTCGGCTCTCGGTCGCCTGTACGCGGACCTACGCTACCCAGAGAACGCTGCGCAGGTCTTGCGCGAGGCGCTCAAAGTCGCGATGACCGGCACCGAGGAGGAGGCGAACATCCATCATCTTCTCGGCACCGTTTACCAGCAGCAGCGCAAATACGACGATGCAGTCGCGGAGTTTCAGGCGGCGCTTGGCATCGTCCCAGGCATGCCCGACGCCCTCTTTGCGCTCGGTTGGACGTACTCCCTGCAGAACAACGACGAGGAGGCGAAGCGCTACCTCGACAAGTACGTGATGATGGCGGGGGCCGAAGCGCCGGAGAACTACGTCAAAGCAGCACGAGACCGTCTCGCAGAGTTGAGAACCGAATCGCCGTAGGGGGGCTGGGGCAACATGTCGGAAGAACACGAATCGGGGGATGAGGTTCTAGAGCTGACTGGAGATCAGGTCGCGGAGCTCGCGAAGCTCGACGACGCGATCGCGAAGTTCGAGCAACAGAAGCGATGGTCGGACATGATCCGATCGATCCTCAAGAAGGCTGAGCTCGTCGTAGACAAGAACGAAAAGGCGCAGCTCTTCCGACAAGCCGGCACACTCTATCTCGAGCGTTCGAGCAACCAAGCCGAGGCAATCAAGTGCTTCGAGAGGCTTCTCGAGCTCGATCCCAACGACGTCGATGCGCTCGGCCGCCTCAAGCAGATGTACGAGAAGCGGCGAGACTGGGAAAAGCTCATTCGCACGATGCGACGCGAAGTAGCGCTACTTCCCGAGGACGACCAACTCATCCGATACGCCGAGATGGCCGAGCTCGCGACCCAGCGACTGCGCAAGCCCGAAATCTGCATCGAGCTCTGGCAGAAGGTCCTCGAGGGGGATCCACAAAACCCCAACGCGCTGAGCAATCTCGCGCAGCTTTACGAGCGAGCGCGTCAATGGGAGCCGCTTGCGGCCGTGTTGGAAACGTTGATCGAGAGCGACACAGACGTCGTCCAAATGAAGCAGCAGCTTCAGAAACTCGGGATGATTTACGCCGACAAGATCGGCAACGACGAAGGGGCCATCGGCGCGTTCAAGAAGCTCCTCGAGCTGGACCCGTCGGATCGTCGCGCCCAAGAGCAACTGAAGCGTCGTTACGTCTCGCTCGGGGCCTGGGATGAGCTCGAGACGTTCTACGCGCAGAACGAGAAATGGGACGAGCTCATCCGCATCGTCGAGCGACAGGCGGAGGCGCAAGAAACGTCTCCCGAAGAGCGGATCTTGCTGCTGTTCCGCGCGGCGCGCCTTTGGGAAGACAAGAAGAACAAGCGCGACCGCGCGGCGCGTGTCTACGAGAAGATTCTCGCGGCCGATCCGGGCAACGTCCAAGCCGCCGAGGCCCTGACACCGATCTACGAGGAGGCACATGACGCTCGTAAGTTGGTTTCGGTTCTGGAAGTCCGCTTGGCCAATGCGACTGAGACCGAATCGAAGGTTGAGCTCCTCGCAAAAATCGGTCTCGTGTTCGAGGAGCGGCTCCGCCAACCCGAAACGGCGTTCGAGCGCTATCTCGAGGCCTTCGCATTGGCGCCTTCGATGGAGGAAGCCCGGATCCATGCGGAGCGGTTGGCTGGCGAGATGAATGGGTGGGATCGCCTCGTGTCGGGTTACGAATCGGCAATTCAAGCGGCTTCGGACCCACATCAGGCGGTACCGATCCGGCTCAGCTACGGACAGACCCTGACCGCACTCGAACGCGTCGACGATGCGATCGAGCAGTTCCAACTGGTGTACGACCTCGAAAGCGACAGCCTGCCCGCAATTGCTGCGTTGGGTGACCTCTACTTCCGCACGGAGCGCTATCGCGAACTTCTCGCGATCTACGCACGACGCATCGAGCTCGAGCGGGAGCCCGAAGCGAGGATCGAAATCGCTTACCGACGTGCGCAGCTCTGGGCGGACGCACTCAACGATAGCGAAGAAGCGATCGCTTGCTACGAAGGCATCATCGACGAGTACGGCGTGGAGCAAGTCGATGCCTGCCGCGAGCTCGAACAGCTCTACGAGTCGGAGGCGCGTTGGCATGGGCTCGCGCAGCTTCTCGAGCGCCGCATCGAATCAGCCCCTGAATCCGAGGAGGAGCTTGCGGCATTGAAGTTTCGCCTGGGGCGGGTTTGCGATACGCGGCTCGACGACAAGTCACGCGCGGTGGAGCTCTACCGTGAAGTGC
The DNA here is from genome assembly GCA_041581895.1 of Polyangiales bacterium. Taxonomy (GTDB): domain Bacteria; phylum Myxococcota_A; class Polyangia; order Polyangiales; family Houyiibacteriaceae; genus SG8-38. The sequence continues at coordinate 5,536 of JBFICQ010000079.1, forward strand.
TATCGCTCATCGAGGAACACGATGGCGCAAAGGAACGCCTCGAAGAGCTCCTCGCCGACGATCAGGTAGCCGCGGAGGCTTCTCGGGTTCTCGAGCCCGTCTACGAGCTCAGCGGTGATTGGGGGGCCTACGTCCATGCGCTTCGCGTCCAGCATCGCTTCAGCAACGACCCTCAGCAGCGCCTCGGCCTCCTCATTCGCGTGGCCGACACGTACTTCCAGCAGATCGGCGATGCCGATCGCGGCTTCTCGTCGCTTTGCGAGGCATTTCGAGAGCAGCCGTCAGACGCCGATACCTTGAGTCGCATCGAGATGCTCGCGAGCGAGCATGAGCGATTCCCATCGGTGGCCGAGCTCACCAGCGACCTTGCCGCAAGTGTGAACGATGCTTCGCTCAGTCGTTCGCTGTGGATTAAGACCGCTCAGATTTACGACACCCAACTTCAGGACATCGACGGCTCGGTTGCCGCGTACCGCAAAGTGCTCGATGCCGATGCCAGCGACTTCGAGGTTCTCGATGCGCTCGAAGTGCTCTACCGCGGCGCGCAACGCTGGCTCGAGCTCGTCGGAATCCTGCGAATGCGCGTCGAGGCGATGGCTGATCCCGATGACAAGATCGGCGTGCTCGCCGAGATGGCCAGGATCCAGGCCGACCTGCTCGAAGACGCCGAACAGGCGATCACGCTTCAAAACGAGATCCTCGAGCTCGACCCCTCGAGCCGACGAGCGCTCGGCGCACTCGATGACCTTTTGGGTCGTCAGGGCAAATGGAGCGACCTCGCCGACAACGTCGAGCGGCAGCTCGCGATGACCGACGACGCGCACGAGCAGACCGAGCTCTTGCTGCGCCTCGCGGAGTTGCGTGAGCAGCGCCTGAGTTCGACCAATTCGGCCATTGAGATCTACCGGGATGTGCTCGCCAACGACGCCAGCAATCCGGCCGCCTTGGGAGCTTTGGAACGACTACTGGAGTCCGCTGAGTACCAAGCCACGGTCGCGGACATCCTCGAACCGATCTACAAGGAGGCGGGGGCCGCCGCGCGACTAGTCGAGGTGTACGAGATCCAAGCGCATCATGCGACCGCGCCGGAGCGACGTGTGGAGCTCTTCCACGAGATCGCCAAGCTGCAGGAGTTTTCGGTCAGCGACCTGCATGGAGCTTTCGAAAGCTACGCACGAGCGTTTCGCGCAGACCCAGGTCATCCGCAGACACGCGAAGAGCTCGAGCGCCTCAGCGCGGCCGTCGGCGGCGGGGATGCACTTGCCAGCGTCTATGAGCAGGTGGTCGTAACGCTCGACGACCCGGAGCTTGCCGTGAGGTTCTTGTTGCGGGCTGCGGCGATCCGCGAAGACGAGCTCGGACAGGTCGATCGCGCAGTCGAGCACTATGAAAAAGTTCTCGAGATCGACGAGGAGCATCATGGTGCGGCCGATGCTCTCGAACGTCTGTTCCAGCAGACCGAAAGGTACGAAGACCTCGCGTCCATCTACCGTCGCAAGGCGCGGGTGCTGCCGTCGCCAGCGGACCAGCGAGAGCAGCTCGCGAAAGCTGCGGCGATCTACGAAGACATCCTCGACAGGCCTTCGGATGCGATGGCAGTTCATCGGCAGGTGCTCGAGGTCGATCCGGACGACCTCGAATCACTCGATCGGCTCATTGAGCTCCAGATGCGGCTTGGCAGGTGGGAGGAACTGCTGTCGACCTACGAGCGCAAGTCCGACGTCATCACGGATGGCGAGGCCCGGAAAGGCCTTTTCAAGGCCATAGGCAGTGTGCACGAGGATCAGCTAGACGACTCCGAAAGGGCGATCGAGGCGTACCAGCGCGTTCTGGAGATCGATCCCGATGACTTGAGCGCACTTGGTCGGCTCGACCAGCTCTTTGAGAAGACCGCTCAATGGCGAGATCTACTGCAGGTGCTCGAGCGCCAATCGGACCTCATGGTCGAGGAGTCGGAGCGTATCGAAATTCGCTTCCGCATCGGCGAGCTCTGGCGAAAGCACCTCGACGATCCCGCACAGGCGATCGAGATTTATCGCGACATTCTCAGCGTGTCCCCGGATCACCAACCGACGCTCGAAGCGTTGACGACGATGACGAGGGATGCGGTCGAGCCGCTGGCCGCAGCCGAAGTGCTCGAGCAGGTGTATCGCGAGGGCGGGAAGTTCCAAAAGCTCGTCGAAGCGCGCGAGGTCCAAGTTCGACATACCGAGGATCCACGCGACCGCGTCGAGATGCTCCACCAACTTGCAGAGATCTACGAGATTCAACTCGAGGATCCCCCTGCTGCGTTTGGAGCGTTCGCGCGTGCATTGCCGCTCGATGCACAAAACGAGATGACAATTTCGTCGCTGGAGAGGCTGGCGGAACAGACGGGCAGTTGGCGCGAGGTGTCTTCTCGCTATGACGCCGAGGTCGAGCGCCTCCGAGAGGAAATGCCGGAGGACATCGTACACCTCGCGAAGCGCTCGGCGATGATCAACGAAGTGCAGCTCGATGATGTAGATGCTGCGATCGAGCGATATCAGCTCGTCGTGGACATCGATGCTGGGGACGTTGCGGCCATCGAAGCGTTGGATCGGCTGTACGAACAGACCGAGCGCTGGGACGACCTTGCGAAGACCCTCAAGAAAGAGGCCGCCATCGCGACGACTCCCGAGGATGTCCTAAACCTGCAGTTCCGGACCGGCCAGATTTACCAGAACCAAATCGGCAACGTCGATTCGGCCATCGAGCAGTATCGCGAAATCATCGCAGCTGCGCCGGAGTATTCGCCTGCGGTCTCGGCCCTCGAGGACCTCTTCGCAGGAGGCGTACGTCCGCTCGAGATCGGTGAAGTGCTCGAGCCGCTCTACAGGATGCAGGGTAACTGGGACCGGCTGCTCTCCGTCCAAGAAATACAGGTCGAGCATCAGAGCGATCCGATCGAGCGCGTCGGCATGATGCATAGACTGGCCGAAATCGCGGAAGACAAGGCCGACGATCATGGTCGCGCATTCCAGTGGATGCAAAAGGCCGTGCTCGAGGATCCGAGTCACGATCATTCGCTTGGCGAGGCAGAGCGCCTTTCTGCCATCGTCGACGGTTGGAGCCAGTTGGCGAACACCTATGCCAATGGAATCCAACACGCGGGCGATCCTCTCAGTAAGGCTGAGCTCGGCCGCCGGCTTGCGCGGGTCTACGAAGAGCAACTTCACGACGTGCAGCGGGCCGAGGCGACCTATCGTTTCGTGCTCGGTGTCGACGATCACGACGAAGCTGCGCTAAAGGCTCTCGACCGTATTTATTCCCAGCACGGGGCGCATCAGGCGCTAGCCGAGGTGCTCCGCAAGCGAATTGGGGGGTCCAACAACACCTCCGAGCTGATCGAGCTTCACTATCGATTGGGTCGCGAGCTGGAAACCAAGCTCGGTTGTACCGAAGAAGCGATCGAGGTCTTGACCAAACTGCTCAACGACTACGACCCGGAGCACGCCGAGGCGATTCACGCCCTCCAGGGGATTTATGCGAAGCTCGAGCGGTGGCCCGAGCTCTTCGCGGCCTTCGAAAAGGAGCTGAGCATCGCGCTTGGCGACTCGCAGCAGGCCGACGTGTTTGCGCGGATGGCTCGACTCTCGTCGAACCGCCTGCGTGATCCGGAGCGGGCTATCGGGCTCTGGCAGCGGGTCCTCGATCTTCGGGGCGAGGATCCCGAGGCGCTCAACGCCCTTGGCGACATTTACGCATCGCAAGGAAACTGGAGAGATTTGGTCGACGTGCTCGAGCGCGAGGCGGCCATCGCCGAAGACGACTCCTTCCGCATTCAGGTCTACTCCGACTTGGCGAGGGTCTGGTACGAGAAGTTAGAGCGCGAGCGCAACGCGATCGAGAATTGGGAGCGGGTCCTCGATGTGGATCCGGGCAATACGTATGCGCTCTTCAGCATCGCGGAGATTCTGCGCGCTAGCGGACAGTCCCGGGAGCGGGCCGACACTCTGCATCGCATCATCGACGTCGGCGCAGCGACTCTGGAGGATGCAGATCTCGTCAATGTCTACATGCAACTCGGTCACATCTACCGCGCCGAGCTCGAGCAGCCTGGCGATGCCGTCGAGGCCTACCGCAACGTGCTCACCGTCGATCCGACCTTCTTCGAGGCACTCGATTCGCTCGAGCTCATCCATCGTGAGGAGGGCGACTGGGAGGAAGCGATCGGCGTCATGGAGGCGCGCGCCCAGGCGCTCACCGCTCCGCACGACAAGGTCCGGCAGCTGCTGGCCGTCACGGAGCTTTGGGAAACCGAAGTCGGCGATAAGGACCGCGCTGCCGGCGCGTTTGGTCGCATCCTCGAGGTCGACCCGATGCACGAGTACGCATTTTCCGAGCTGCAGGCGCTCCACAAGGAAGCCGAGCGCTGGGACGAGCTGATCGACCTCTACGTCACTCGGATCGAAGCGACGGAAGAGCGGGACGAGCGTGTCGAGCTTTTGCGAGCGGCCGCAAGGGTTTACGAGGAAAAGCTCGAAGACGTCGAGCAGGCCTACCACACGCTCTACATCGCCTGGAGCGAGGATTACGCCAAGCGTGACACCATCCTCGATCTGGAGCGGGTCACCGCCGCAGCGGACAAGTGGAACGAGCTTCTGAGCTCCGCAAATCAGACTCTTCAACAAGTGGAAGAGGCGCCCACGCAGATCGCCATCTGCCTCTGCTGCGCCAAGTGGTACGGGCAAGATCTCGGGCATCCCGAATACGCCATTCCGTACTACGAGCAGATCCGAGCGCTAGATCCGAGCAACGCCAAGGCATGGTGGCAGCTCGGCGACCTCTACGAGACCACGCAGCAGTGGGACAACCTCGCGCAGGTCCTGGCCAAGCTGGTCGAGCTGACCAACGACGACGAAGTCAAGGCCAATACCTATGTGCGCATGGGTGATCTAGCCGATGATCGCTTTGGAATGCGGAAAGAGGCGGAGGACTACTACCGGCGCGCACTTCATTTGAAGGGAAAGCACGTCGGCGCCCTCGAGGCCCTCGAGCGCATCTACCGGGAAGAGGGACGTTCCAACAAGTTGCTCAACATCCTGGAGCGCAAGGCCGAGGCTGTCGAGGACGTGGATAGCGTCGTTGCGGCGCTTCTGCAGGTGGCCGAGGCCTACGAGGAGCGCTTCGACGACCCCAAGGCGGCCATCGAGAACTTCGAAAGGGCATCCGAGCTGGCGCCTTCGAATCTGACTGCGCTTCGGGGGCTCGAGCGATTGTACCAGCAGACCGAGCGGTATCAGGATCTCGTCGGCATTCTAGAGCGGCAGTACGAAGTGGTGACGACCGAGCGGGAGCGCATTGACATCCTGGTTCGTCTCGCTCGCATGTGGGAAGAGGAATTCCGCAAGCCCCAGAACGCCGTCGAGAGGCTCGAGCAGGTACTCGACATCGATCCGCTCCACGACGAGGCTCTGTGCAAGCTGGAAAATCTCTATCGCTTGACGCAGCGGTGGGACGATTTGGTGCGGACCTATGACCGACACGCCAGCGCGACGGTGGACCCACAACGACGGATCGAGATCTTCCGCGAGCTCGGGCAGGTCTATTCCGTGCAAAAGGGGGACGTCGAGCAAGCGATCGACAGCTACCTCAACGCCCTGAATCTCGACGACCAAGACATCATCAGCCTCCAGGCACTGACGAAGCTCTACGAGCGCAAGGGCGACCATTCCGCAGCGCTCGACATGATGGGCCAGCTGGTCCGCGTGGTGGACGAGGTCGACGATCAGGTGTCCCTCAAGCACCGCATGGGACGCATCCTCGACCAAGAGCTCGGCGACCGTGTGTCGGCTCTCGAGCAATTTCAGGCCGCAATCGATTTGAATCCGGGGCACCTGCCATCGCTCGAAGCCATGAGGCGCATCCACATCGACTCGGGCGACTGGGTGGCCGCGGCGAAGACGCTCGGCCTCGAAGTGGAGGAGACGGAAAGCCAGCGTGTCAAAGCTGCGCGATTGGTCGACCTCGGTCGTATCCGCGCCGAGCGCCTCGACGACGAAGCCGGGGCCATCGAGGCATTCGAGTCGGCGCACGCGTTCGATCCAGACAACGAAGACGCCCTTCTGCCTTTGGTCGATTTCTACGTAGCCCGGGGCCGTAACGAGGACGCCTTTCCGCTTCTCGAGGTGCTGGTGAGGCGTTCGGACAGGCGAGAGCCAGAAGAGCAGCACCGCCTCGCATCTCTGTTGGGCGAGACGGCGACGAACCTCGGTCGAGCCCACGACGCCGTCGCGGCCTACGAACGCGCGCATGGCCTCGATCCCGATGGCACGGCGACGATCAAAGGCCTTGCCGGGAGTTACTTTCGGGCGGAGCGATGGGAAGATGCGTTCAAGTATCACCAGGTCTTGCTCGTCCAGCATCGCGACTCGCTTGGGAGGGACGAGATCACCGAGATCTTGTACCGCCTAGGCGTCATCAAGCGTGAGCAAGGCGAGGACAAGAAGGCGCGAAACATGTTCGACAAGGCGCTCGAGGAAGACACGCACTATGTGCCTGCACTCGAGGCAATGGTGGACCTGCAAGCCCGCGAGAGCGACTGGGAGTCGGTGGTCGAATACAAGAAGCGTATCCTGGACGTCACCGATGAACCCGCCGCCCGCGCCACGCTCTTAATAGAGCTCGGGGACCTCTGGCAGGACAAGCTCGGCTCTCCAGACGCCGCCGCCGAGGCCTTCACCGAGTCTCTCGACCTCGACCCGGACAACCACGTGGTGCTCCACAAGCTGCTCGGGACGTACCAAGCCGCGCAACGTTGGTCCGAGGCGATCGATGTGATCGAGCGTGTCAGCGAGCTCGAAACGCGCGATGCGGCGAAGGCCAAGTACGCGTACACCGTCGGCGTCGTCCTCCGCGACAAGCTCGAGGACGAAGATGCCGCGCTCGAGCGGTTCAACGAGGCCCTCGACCTCGACAGCACTCAGCTCAAGCCCTTCGAAGCCGTCAACAGGATTCTAAACGTCCGAAAGGACTGGAAGGCTCTCGAGCGCGCCTACCGCAAGATGCTTCATCGCATCATCAATCAAGGCAACACCGATCTCGAGCACAACCTCTGGCATACCCTCGGCATCATCTATAGGGACCGCCAGCGCAATTTCGACGCTGCGGCCGAGTCCTTCCAAATGGCTGC
>JBFICQ010000080.1:0-12634 GCA_041581895.1 Polyangiales bacterium
CTGCCAATGAATGAACGTTCATTTAGTAGCTCGACGCGCTCGATTTGGCAAGTATCGAGGTGTGCTCGCGGGGTTTTACTGGTTTGGAGGCTCGATCGAACCGGAGCGTGGTTGGAGGACGATCGCGTCGACGCGCTCGGGGTAGCTCTTGGGCTGGAGCTCGGCCCTCAGGTCACTGAGGACCTTGTCGAGCGCAGCCTTCCGGTTCTCGCGCCACAGGCGACGCCGAATGCCATTGCCGGCATCTTGGAGAGTTTCGACCTTTGCTGGCCGAATCGCGCTCAGCTGAAGGACACTCCATTTGCCGTCCCCAACTGCGATCGGCTTTGGTGCAATGTCGCCCTTCTTGTCGAGGGCAAAGGCCGCTTTTACCAGTGCCGGGTCTACCGGGGGGTCGCCGGTGCCACCCAACATGCGTCCTTCCTTCGTGAAGTAGAGAAGGTCGCCGCCTCGTAGCTTGGTTTCGGTATCGAGGCTTCGCTGCTTCGCGATTGCACCGAAAGTCGTGTTCGTACCTGCCTTGATTTCGGCGATGATCTCCTTGGCTTCCTGCCTGCTTCCAACCAGAATGTGACGGGCACGGCGCGTCTCCGGCCTTCGAAATTCGTCTGGATGTTCGTTGTAGTACCCGACGACCTGTTCGTCGCTGATCGACTCGAGCGGTTCGGCTTCGTCGATCTCCTTTCGGATGAAGAATTGCATGATCGTTCGGTCCAGAAAGGCCGCAACCTCCGGGTCGTCGGCGTAGCCCAAGCGCTCCGCGCCTTGCTCGAAAATCTCGGACTTGATGCGGTCGTCGGCAAACTGGCGTAGCACTGCCGGATCTTCGAATCGCTTTCGCGCGTAGAAGGACCGCGCGTTGATGCTGTCCTCGAGCTCTCCGACGGTGATCTTCACGTCGCCAACGGTGGCAAATACGCGTGCCCGTCGTGCTTCATCCTCGGTCGAGGGCACGTCTTCCGCGAGCGCCTGCAAGGAAAACGCACCAATCACCACCACCGAACCTAGTACACAACCCCGCATGGACGCGCAGCGTTTCACGACGCCCCGATCCGGTCAAGCGCCACACTCCGAGAAGAATCCGGCGAGCTCTGAGGACAATCGCGCTGGCTCAAACCAGTGCACCATGTGGCCAACATCCGCGATCTCGACGAAGCGATGATCCCGGATCTTGCTCATGCGCGCCTCTTCATCGGCGAGCCGGTGGCCTCGTTCTCCCGCGACCACCAAGGTAGGAACCGAAATCGCTTCCAGAGTACGCGAAAACAAATCGGTCTCGAACGGGCGGGGCGAGAGCGTCTTGTGCAGCGGATCGAAGGTCCACTGAAGGCCCCCTTCGACCGCCGTGGTGCTCTTCGACACGAGGAAGCGACCGAGCTCGTCGGGGAGCTGTGGGTTCTGAATTCGCATCCGCTGCAGCGCTGCGGTTTCGTCTTTCATCGGCAAACGATTCCTTCGGCGCACTTTCGCGATACCGTCGAGCCATGCGCGAAGCCGCATTGCTGGATCCCGCGGCTCCATCTCTGGCGGGCCGATGCCCTCGATCAAAGAGAGGGTGCGCAGCTTTTCGGGGCGTGCTGCCGCATACATCGCGCACGCACCACCTCCCATCGAGTGACCTACCAAGTGAATCTGGCCGCCGCTGAGTTGTGGAACCAGCTCTTCGAGATCGAGGACATAGTCGGGGAAGTGATAGTAGCCACCCGCACCGATCCATTCGGTCTGCCCGTGGCCTCGCCAATCGAAAGAGGCAACCCCATGACCCGCCTTAGCGAGCCCACGTGCGGCCGCATCGAAGCTCCAGGCGATGTCGAGAAAGCCGTGACACAGAACGACGTCGATAGGCTGTTCGCCCCAGATGATCACGTGGTGCCGCAGACCATTCGCGACCATGGTGTCCTCCCGAATCATCACCACGAGTCGGTCTCCACGAAACGCTGCGGCGAAAGAGCCTGTGCTTCCCTGGAGGATGGTTTTTCAGCGATTGCCTCGGCAATCAGCTCGGCCGTGAGAGGAGCCAGCAGAATTCCATTTCGGTAGTGCCCGCTCGCTAGCAACAACCGCTCGACGTGCGTTTCGCCGACCAACGGCAGGCCGTCTGGGGTTCCGGGGCGAAAGCTCGACCAGTGATCTCGAATGGCGGCGTTCTCGAGGGCCGGCGCGATCTGTCGGGCTGTTCGAATGACGTCGGCCATTCCCCCAAACGTGATGCCGCGCGCAAATCCAACGTGCTCTTCGGTCGAGCCACACAACACGTGTCCGTCGGGGCGCGTCACGACGTAGCCACCCCCTCCGAACACGATGCGCCGAAAGATCGGGGGCCTCGTATCGGTTGCCAGCATTTGACCGCGCACCGGATAGATCGTGTTGGCCGCGAGGCGAATCCCTGGGATCAGGGTGGTCCAACTGCCTGCGGCGACGACCACCCATTCGGCTTCGATGACCTCGCCGTCCACTTGAACGCCACGCACCCGATCGCCGTCCGCGACGATGCTGCGCACGGCCGAACCCGTGCGGAACACGGCTCCTTCGTGTTCAGCGCCGATCGCCACCGCCGAGAGGAGAGCCTTGGGCTCGACTTGAGCGTCTTCGGCCACGTGCAGCGCCCCGCGCGCATCTGGATTGCATGACGGTTCTTCGGAGAGCAACTCATCCCGCGCCCAAAGGTCGCAATGCACGCCTTGTGCTCCGAGCGCAGAGGCCTGAGCGTCGATCTCAGCTTGTTCGGCCTCGTCGAATGCCAGGTTGATCACGCCGGAACGGCGAAATCCAACGTCGATTCCGAAGAGCTCATCCAGCTCTTCGGCGAGCTCCGCGTGCAGCTCGCGGCTGCGCCGGCCCAATTGAAGCGTGAACGCGTCTCGAAACGATTCGACCGAGGGCCCCAGAATGCCTGCTGCGGCGGACGAGGCCTCGGCGCCCGGTACGCTCTTCTCCAAAACCATCACCTGCATGTCTTCTTTTGCGAGTCGGTAGGCGACGTTGCAGCCCATCAGCCCGCCACCGACGACGATCACATCCGGTCGCATCGAGGGAAGCTAGCGGGTTGGAAGTGCTCCGTAAAGCCACCACCAAGTGGTGCCCGCGCGCTCAGCCAAAGATGTCGCGATAGGTGACCAGAAGCATCACGCCGAGTAGGAAGATGATCCCGAAAGCATGGACCGCCATCTCGAACCGCTCGTTGGCTCTTCGGCGTGCGATCATTTCGTAGCCGAGAAAGATCAAACGACCACCATCGAGCGCAGGAAAGGGCAAGAGGTTGAACATCCCGAGCGCAACCGAGATGAACATCAGAATCCAGAGAAACGCCGGCACGCCCGCCTCCGCCGCCTCGGCGACCATCTTGCCCATCATGACGGGACCGCCGATTCCTTCCGTGCTCCGACGCTGCACCATATCGGCCAGCCCCTCGAGCTGCATCACCGTCATCTGCCAAGGCAACGCGATCGACAGCCTTGCCGACTCCCAAACGCCGAGGTTTTCGTACAGCCGCATCATCTTCGCGCTGACGCCAATCTGGCCCCTTCCACCGCGATCGGCGGGAGTGATCGTGAGGGGCGGCAGCTCGTGCCCCGCTCGTTCGACTACGTATTCGGTGGGTTGTCCCGCGCGGGGCGCGGTCGCGTCGATCAATTGCTGAACGTTCTGGATTTCCTGCCCGTCTGCCTTGACGATGACATCGCCCTCTTGGAGCCCTGCCTTTTCGGCAGGAGAGTCCGGCACGACATGGGCAACTTGCATGGGCTCTGCGGGCTGTCGGGGGGGCAGGGTGTTCGTCACGCCCAGCCCAAACACGATCAGCGATGCGGTGAGGTAATTGGCAACAGGCCCTGCGGCGATGGTCGTCGCGCGAGCCAACCAGCTCTTGTTCGGGTAGAGCTCGGGGTCGTTTGGATCGACCTCCTCGTTGGGGTTCATCCCAGCGATTTGCACGTAGGCAAGGAACGGGATGACGGCCACTTGGAAGACCGTTGGGCTTCCTTTCGGTTGGTAACGAAACAAGGTCGGCCCAAACCCGATGCTGTAGCGTAGGACCCGCATGCCGAATGCCCGGGCCGCGAGATAGTGACCACCCTCGTGGATGATGATCAGCACCGACAGCGCTACGACGGTGATAAGGATCTTAAAAAGCACGCTATCCACGACCTTCAGCATAATGCTTCGCGGGATCCCGTCGAGGTTTCGGGGCTGGCTCTCGAGGCTCGCGAGCCCGTCGGAGGCATGCAAAAGCTGTCTAGTCTTACTGGATCAGTACAATCGAAGACTGCATTTCGCGCGGAAAAAAGTGCGTCTCGATGGGGTTCACTGTCGCAGTCCGAGGCAGTTTTGCGTACTATCCCGGCCACCTGAGGAACGGGGTAGGTTGTGGTTGCACATCATCGAAAAGCAGGCCTAGTCGTGTTGGGTGTCAGTCTTGCGCTGACTTTCGCGATGTCCACCTCGCCGCGTTCGGCCCTTGCGCAGGACGCGTTTAGCTGCATCGAAGAGCTGTCCGACGACGAGGTGAAATACCGGATTCGCGAGATCGAAGGGGATCTTCGCGATGGTAAGACGCACGCCGCGGCCTGGCGATACACCTGGATGACGATTTTTCTCGGCCTCGGTGGCGGCGCAACCTACCTGGCAATCGACGCGGCACAAGACAACGAGCAGTGGGACAAGTTTGGTTACGCGTATCTTGCAGCAGGCTTCTATTTCTCCGGATTGGTGCACGCTGTACTGCCCGCTCCCGATGTATGGGGCGCAAAACGCATCGGTCGTAAAGACGGGAGCACAGAAGAGGCGAGACGCGCCAAGCTGCTATACGCCACCGAGACACTCCAAAAAGCGAACGACACCCAGGGGCTTCTCGGCGGCCCACTCGGACTCGTAGGCGCCACCGTCTTCGGTGTCGTCGGCGGATCGGTCAAAGCCGCTCAATGGACGGGCCGGACCAAGGGTCTGACCGCGGGGATGTTCGTCGTCCCGCCGGTGCTCGCCGGACTTGCCGGTGCCACCGCGCCTCGCGAGGCGGTCAGCGCCTGGGAGGCGTACCGCGGCATCGCGTGCTCGAGCAAGTACTACGATACCCAGGAAGAGGGCCCCGAGCTGGACTTCAGCATGAGCCCTACCGGGGGCTCGTTCACGATCCGGTTCTAGTGGAAAGCTAAGGCTTTTTCTTTCGACGAAGGCGGGCTCGGAGACGGGCCGCGTAGCCCTCCTTGTTTTCCTGTTTGGCTCTCCCCACGGCCAGCGAATCTTCAGGGACGTCTTGGGTGACGGTCGTTCCGCTTGCGACATAAGCGCCCCGCTCGACGGTGACCGGCGCAACCAACTGGCTATCGCTACCGATGAATACATCATCGCCTATCACAGTCGTGTGCTTTTGCTCGCCGTCGTAGTTGCAGAAGATCGTGCCCGCTCCGATGTTCACGCCTTTGCCGATGATGCCGTCGCCCACGTAGGAGAGGTGGTTGACCTTCGAGCCTTCGCCAAGCGTCGTCTTCTTCGTTTCGGAAAAGTTCCCGACCTTGCTGCGCGGTCCCAGCTCGGACTGCGGGCGAAGATGACTGAAAGGTCCGACGCTGGCACCTTCGCCAATCTTTGAGTCCGTCGCTACGGTAAATGGCAAAATCGTGGCATTGGCCTCCACCACGACGTTGGTCAACACGCAGCCGACGTCAATTGAGGCGCCTTGGCGAATGATGCACTTTCCGCGCAAGTGAACTTGCGCCCCAAGCGATGCGCCGCCTTCGACCTCGCAATCAGCATCGACGTAGAGCGCGTCGAGATCGGCGATCGCAACTCCGTTCTTTGCAAGCTCTTCGGCGATCCGCCGCCTGGCGCGGGCGGCGCATACTGCGAGGTCACGCTGGTCGTTGACGCCCATGAGGTCTGTCATGTCAGCCGCAATGGATGCGACACTCCTCCCTTGTGCCGCAAGCTCGACGACGTCCGTGAAGTATAGTTGACCCTGCGCATTGTCCGGCGTCAACCGTGCAATCGAATCGCGTAGAAACGCAGCGTCTACGTCGTACAGCCCCGGATTGACTTCCACTATCTTCGCTTCTTCCTCGGAACAATCGCGATCTTCGACGATCTTGGCGACCTCGCCGCTAGCGTCCCTCACGATGCGACCGTAGCCCTCCGGCACTGTCAGGATTGCGGTGACCAAGCCGAGTTTTGCCCTTGCCACCTGCGACGCCTCTAGAAGCCGACGTATCACAACCTCCGGAATGAGCGGGCAATCGCCGTAAAGGACAACGACGCGGCCTGACAGCTTTGGATGGGCTTCCATGGCGCACCGAACCGCGTCGCCAGTGCCCCGTTGCTCGGATTGAAGCACGACCTCGACTTGCCCACCGAATGCCTCCGCAAGCTCGCGCTCGACATCTGCGCGCCGATGCCCGACCACGACCAAACACCGCGCGGCGCCCGCGTCGAGCGCCGTTTGAACGACCCAGGATACGAGGGGACGGCCCGCGATTGTATGGAGCACCTTGGGACGGCTGCTCTTCATTCGAGTACCTTCACCGGCAGCCAGAATGATCGCAGTCCATGAGGCGTTTCGGTTCGTCGGCATGATTCAGGCTCGGGCAGGGGCAGTCAGATAGAAGGCCACTTTGGCAAGGGCCGCGATGTCATGCACATCTTCGTCGAAGGCGGGCACTTCCACAATCCGCGTGTCCTCCCCGATTTGCGAGCTCAATCGTTCGACCTCGACGCGGTCAGCAGCAGCCCACTGCCGTTCGTCCTGAAGAGCCTGCTCGAGCCGCGGCTGGAGATGGGCTGCGTCGATCGATTCAGGCAACACCGTCCGAAGTGCTTCGATCTGCTCGGCGATCGGGATGCGAGGCTCTTCGATTGAGTTGTGGACTTGATTGACGACCACCGCCTCTCGATTCATCCCGGCCCGTTGAAGCCTGTCACTGAAATAGCGCGCTTCTCGGATCGCAAGTGGATCCGGGCTAGTGACCAATACGAACGCCACCTCGGGACTCCGCAACGCGTCCGATACTTGTTCGGCTCGCTCTTTGAAACCGCCAAAGAGCTCGTTGATCCCGCTCACAAATTCGGCCACCTGTTCGAGGAATTCGAGACCGGTGATCTTTCCGATTCCTTTCAAGAGTACCGTCGCACTTCTGCCGACCAAACCGAAACCCGCTTTTCCCGCTCCTTCGAATACCTGAAGAAACCATCGCATGGCGGGCGAGTCGATCGCGTCGATGAGCCGCTCCGGGGCTGTTAGGAAGTCGATGGCATGAGACGTCGGCGGGGTGTCGAGCACCACGAGATCCCACTTCTCGTCTTTGCGAACCTCATGGAGCTTTTCCATGGCCATGTACTCTTGCGTGCCGGCCAGCGAGCTCGCGACGTATTGATAGATCTGGTTGTTCAAGATGCGGTTGCGCGCGTCTTCGTCCGAGGCGTACTTCTCGACGAGCCCATCGAAGGTGCGTTTGGTGTCGAGCATCATGGCCGAAAGCGCGCCTTTGCACTCGAGCCCGTGCCTTTGAAAGAGCGTCGGAGGGACATCCTGCTCGCTCGTCGTCATTTCGTCGAGGCCCAAGCTGTTTGCCAGCCGACGGGCCGGGTCGATGGTGAGGCACAGGACGTTGCGGCCCTCCATGGCAGCGTGGACGGCCATCGCGGCGGCCGTGGTGGTCTTTCCGACGCCGCCGCTGCCTACGGTCACGACGACGCGGTGACTGCCGAGCACGTCCCCGAGACTCATCGGAGGCGACTCTAGCAGCCCTGTGGGCGATGTCGATCTGCATGAAATCGCTGGATTTTGTAGAATCTTTGCCCCAGGCGAAGGAGCACAATAGGCTACATTTGCCTACATCGAGTGGAGCTCTCCGATGATCGAACGCCGCGTGCAACGAAGCCAAGACCCGTACCGCGCCTTGTGCTTTCAACTGGAACACTCGAGGACTCACGGGGCGCTCGAGGCGATGGTCGTCGCCATCGACAACGGGCTGCTGGTCGCGGGCGCGGGCGACGAATCGATCTGCGAGGCGTTAGGCGCGATGGCGCCGTTGGTAGACGGCTCGCGGTTCGACGGTGCGTGGCCGCGGGCACTCGACGGCCAAAAGATCGATGTTCGCACCATGCGCGTCTATGGCGAGATGGTATACGTCGCAAGCGCCGGCCACCAGCCTGCAGACGTGTGGCTGCAACGTTCGATCAACGGGACCCGCCGCATCTTGGGCGATGTGACGATGGGCGCAGCCCCATTGAGGCGGACGCACAACCGCAAGTAGCCGCACCGCCCTCAGTTCGTCGTCAACTGGCCTTGCACGGCGGCGACCTCCGCCTGACGAATCAAATCCCCCGCGCCGCGATCCAGCAATTGCTGGGCCACCTCTTCTCCGAGGGCATGAGCGCACTCGATCGCGTTGCGCGAGCCGAGCTCCATATAGGTGTCTGAGGTTGCCGTGAGCAGTCGATCGCCGTCGTACGACGCGACGAGACCTTCGAGCTTGATGCGGGCATCCGCGATGGTGGCATGTCCCGCGATCGGAGAATGGCAGTTTCCTTCGAGCTTTTGGAGCATCGCGCGCTCTGCCGTGATCTCGATCCGTGCGACTGGGTCTTCGATGGCGCCGAGTTGCGCGCGTAGGGCAGCATCGTTGAGCGACCCCTCAATGGCGAGGGCTCCTTGACCGATTGCGGGCAGACACACTTCGGGAGAAAGTACTTCGTGGGCGATCCGATCGAGGAGACCAGCGCGCGAAAGACCCGCCGCGGCGAGCACGATCGCGTCGCATCGTCCCCCCTGTAGTTTGCGTAACCGGGTCTCGATGTTGCCGCGCATTGGGACAAAGGCGAGGTCGGGGCGCCTCCGCTGAAGTTGCACGATCCGCCGACGCGACGTCGTACCGACCTTGGCCCCTCGTGGAAGGGAAGCGAGGTCGGTGCCGTCTACCGTCACGAGCACGTCCCTTGGATCTTCGCGCACCGGTACGCTCAAGATGCCCATTCCTTTCGCGAGCGGCACGTCACCGGGAACATCCTTGAGCGAATGAACCGCAAAATCAGCCTTGCCACGGACGACGACCGCCTCGACTTCACTGACGAACAGTCCCTTGCCACCGACTTGCGCGAGCGGACGATCCTGAATTCGATCTCCCTCGGAGACCACGTGTACCTCCTCGATTGTCAGCTCGGGGAACACCTTCTGCAGCTCTCGACCGACCCAGCGCGTCTGAGTCAGGGCTAGGTTGCTGCTTCTCGTGGCGATGCGGAGCTTCACTTGGATTCGCCCGTTGGACCGGACGCGGCGGCGGCCGTCAATTGCGTGATGCTGGCCTCGTCACCGCCCTCGATCGAGATTTCCGTCGCGCCGGCGTCATCGTCGGTAATCGCGAAAAGCCGTCGCGCCGCGTCGATTAATTGAGCACCATCTGGCTCGCCTGCTCCCGCCTTGAGCTGAATCATTGGCTGGTGCAGTAGTTTGTTGACCAGCGAGCGGGCCATGGCTTCCAGTACCGCGCGGTCTGACGGATTCACGTTCTCGAGGCGGCTGAGCGCTCGCCGAAGCTCCTCGTCGGCAACCTGACCGAACCGTTTTCGCAGGGCAACGATTGTCGGCGCCAACTCTAGTGAACGGCGCCACGTCGAAAACGAAGTGACTTCTTCTTCGATGATGCGTTCGGCTTGGGCGGCCTCCCGCGCTCGAACCGCGAGATTTTCCTCCGCCACTTGCTGCAAATCGTCCACGTCATAGACAAAGACGTTGTCCATGGTGCCCACTCGCGGGTCCACATCACGGGGGACGGCGATGTCGATGATGAACAAAGGGCGGTGTCGACGGCTGCGCACGACCCCTTTCATGAGATCTGGCGTCAGAATGAACTTGGTGCTCGCGGTCGAAGCAATCACGACGTCGGCCTCGGCGAGCTCGGTCGCCAGTCGCTCGTAAGCAACAGGGCGACCTCCGCACGAGCCCGCAAGCGCTTCGGCGCGTTCCTCGCTTCTGTTGATGACATGCAGCTGCGTTCCCGTCTGACGCAGGCTTCGTGCTGCCGCTTCTCCCATTTCGCCGGCGCCTAAAAGGAGCGTGCGCCTGCCGTCGAGGTTGCCGAAGATCTTCTTCGCGAGTTCGCCAGCGATCGAGCTGACGCTTACAGTGCCCTCCGCAATCCTGGTTTCGTTGCGAACGCGCTTCGCAGTCGAAAACGCTTGACGGAAACATCGACCAAGCAGCGTGCCCGCGGTGCCTGCGCCCCTGGCCGCGTCGTATGCCTCCTTGACCTGTCCGAGTATTTGCGGCTCGCCCACTACCAGCGAATCGAGGCTCGACGCGACGCGGAACGCGTGACGTACGACGGCGATGCCACGCTCGACGTAAAGGACGTCAGCGGATGTGTCATCGGGCAGGCGGCTCGCGAGTGTATGCCTCGCGCTTTGAACGGCCTTGGCCGGGTTTGCGCTCGTAACGTAGAGCTCGACTCGATTGCAGGTCGAGACCAACAGCGCTTCGTCGAAGCTACCCGTCGCCGCAATCTCCCTGAGCTCGTCTTCCAGTCGTTCGGGCGCAACCGCGAGACGTTCGCGTACCTCGACCGGTGCGGTTCGATGCGACAAGCCAACGACCACGAAATCACGCATCAGGCATTTCCTCCCGCTGCTCGCACCACGTAACCCAGCAATACGAGGAGGGTGCAGACGAAGCCCATGATCGCGCCAAGCGCGGCCTTGCGGCCTTGCCAGCCTGCGGCAACGCGAAGCACGATGACCGCTGCAAAGATCGCCCAGGCGACCAGGCCGAGCAGCTGACTCACGTAAAACTCCGAGGGATCGGCCCGAAGTAGCCAGAACGTGCCGGTGACCATCCCGAATGTCAGGAGTGGAAATCCCGTCAACACTGCCCGTAGCCCAATCGTGTCGAGCACATCGAGGGACGGAAGCCTTTGAAAAAGCCCGCTCAACTTCCGCTGTCGCAGCAGCCGTTCCTGAAGGACGTAGGCGACGCCTGCTCCGAACGCGAGCGCGAACGCGATCAAACCCAAGATGTTTGCGCCTATGTGAAGGCTCAGGACTGCGGATTCGACGCCCGGTGAAACGGGGGCGTAACTGCTTCCAAGACCGGAGGCTAGGAAGAGCATGAGCGCGACCGGAACGACGAAAGCACCGAGCACGGTGACGTCGAATTGATAAGAGGCGAGCAGGAATGCGATCCCGATCCCCAAGGACGCGATGCTGAGAATCTGCGAGATATCGGCCAGGGGAATGTCACCCGGTGGAGGGCCTTCCAACATCAGGAACGCGAGGTGCGCGCCTAGGGCCGAGACGAACACGATGCCAGGCAGGCGTCGCATCGACTCCGAGCGACGCGTCAACAGCGTCAGGTACAGGATGCACGCGAGCCCGTAAAGGGTGGCGGTGGCGATAAAGAGGCCGCTCTTCATGGTCTTGGCTTGGTCTCCACGCGCGTGGGTTAGCCCACAAAAAAGCCTACCATGCGCGGGTTTTGTGCGGTAGTCACGGGCCGGAGGACGTTGACAAGCCGGCGTCGGGTCCTTACTTAGTCCGATACACGAAAACCCTAAGAGGAGCACAGATGGCTGGTCCAAATGTACATGCGGTAAACGACCTGAACTTTGACACGGAGGTTCTCGGTTCAGAGACCCCCGTGCTCGTCGACTTCACGGCGGTTTGGTGCGGGCCGTGTAAGCAGATTGCGCCGCTCATCGACCAGCTAGCAGATGAGTACGTCGGCAAGGTCAAAGTGACCAAGCTCGACATCGACGAAAACCCAGGTATGGCCGCGAAGTTCGGCATCCGTGGCGTTCCGACGCTGATGGTCTTCAAGAACGGCGAGCTCGTGGCCCAACACGTTGGCGCCGCGCCAAAGACGACCATCGCCCAGTTGATGGATCGCGCGCTATAGGCGATAGACCCTGGCGGGGACGTCTTCCCTTCTCATCGCCCGGTGCTGCCGAAGCCGGCAGCGCCTCGTTCCGTCGAGCCGAGATGCGTTTCGTCGTCGACAACCTCGACTTCGACGTGGGTTACGGGTGCGACGACCAGCTGAGCAATTCGATCACCATGGTTGATGACAAAGGGCTCGGAGCCATGGTTGATCAACAGCACCTGAAGCTCTCCCCGGTAGTCCTCGTCGATCGTTCCTGGCGCGTTGAGAACGGTTACGCCATGGCGCACCGCAAGGCCCGAGCGTGGTCGCACCTGACCCTCGTGTCCCGGTGGTAGGGCGATGCGCAAGCCGATTGGAACGCGTGCACGGCTTGCGGGAGCGAGCGTGAGCGGGGCCTCGAGGCAAGCGGCGAGGTCCAGCCCCGCGGCGCCGCTCGATTCGTAACGCGGAAGCACCGCGTTGGCGCGCATCTTGAGGACGCGCAACGTGGCCATTACTCACTTCGTTCGCGGGTCTGTTCGCGGGTTTGCTCGCGGGGTCGATCGCCGTCGTTGTCGCGATCTTGGGAGCGTGATCGGCTTCGCTCTCCCCCACGGTCTCGATCCCGGTCTCGATCCCGGTCTCGATCCCGGTCTCGATCCCGGTCTCGATCCCGGTCTCGATCCCGGTCTCGGCCACCAGCACGGGCCCCGCCGCGGCCCCCGCGGTCGCGATCTCGACCGCCGCGGCCGCCCCGATCTCGATCACGGCCCCCACGCCCGCGACCTCCCTCTC
>JBFICQ010000081.1:0-12512 GCA_041581895.1 Polyangiales bacterium
ACTGGAGCGGCAGCCGGACGGCACGTACGTCATCTTTTCGATCTCTCTTCAGCAATCGAAGAGCCTTTGTGAAGACGAGCGCTTCGCCAACCAACCCACGGCGGCAATCTGCTCTGGCGTATTGATCCACGATGACCTCGTGCTCACTGCGGGTCACTGCGCTCGAACGCAGACGGACTGCGAGCGAAGAAGCTACGTGTTCGACTACTATCTCGAAGGCCCGGCGCAGCTTGCGATTATCGAGGACGAAGATGTGTACAGCTGCAACCAGATCGTGCTCCGCGACGAGACATTCGACAGCTCGCTGACGCCTGACTTTGCCGTGATTCAACTCGATCGGCCGGTCACTGGAGATCATCGCCCCGCGCCCGTACGCCCCGCCACGACTCCACTCGTTGAGCAGGAGCCACTCACGATGATCGGATTTGGTAGCGGGCTACCTGCGAAAATCGACTCAGGGGGAACGGTTGCCGACCCTCGTACTGCGACCCTCGACTATTTCGTCGCGAACCCAGACGCGTTCGCTGGCCACTCGGGCAGCGCCACGTTCGATTCGAATAACGAGCTTGCTGGCATTCTGGTGGCTGGTCGGGCGCCCGACTACGTGCTCTCGCCCGAGGAACAGTGCAATCGAGTGGAAACCTTCGACGACATTCAGGCGGGCGAAGCGATCCAGTACTTTTCCCCAATCGTGGCGATGCTGTGCGAAGAAGGCTGGGGTGGTGACAGTCTTTGTGGGACGACTTCATGTAATGGGGAGCCCTGCGGAATCGAGCCGCCTCCGAAGAACGAAGGCATTCCCGGCGGGAGGCCTGTTCCTGCGGGTTCGGGTTGCCAAGTCTCCCAGACCCCGAGCAGCTTCGGGGTTGTATGGATAGCGGCATTCGTGCTCGTTCTGTTATGTCGCGTCAGGCGGCCAGTCGCTTGACGACGCCGAGCGCCTCACGCACGTGTTTCTTTGCATTGAGCTGGGAGTTGAACACGTGCTGGACCACGCCGTCGCGATCGATCACGAAGGTCACGCGCCCGGGGAGCAAGCCCATCGTCTTCGGGACGCCATAGGCTTTTTGCATGGCTTTGTCGCGGTCGCTCACGAGCAAGAACGGCAGGCCGTGGTTCTTCGCAAAGCTCTGATGGCTCTTTTCGCTGTCTTGACTCACCCCGATGACCACCGCGCCTGCTTCGACGAACTCCTCGAAGTGGTCGCGGAAGGAGCATGCTTCTGCCGTACAACCGGGCGTCTCGTCCTTGGGATAGAAGTAGAGCACGACGGCTCTGTCGCCTCGAAACTGAGACAGCGTGATGCTGTCGCCGTGTTGCGTCGTCTTGGTGAAATCAGGGGCAGTCGCGCCCACGCCTATCGTTGCCATGCTTGCCTCCGAACGGCGACGCTAGCATCCTCGCGTGTGCAGCGCAGCCCCATCGCGTAAGTCAGGTCACGTGCTACCGTCGTTCTCATGTCGGAGCACCACAGGCGGCTCGAACGCATGTTTCTGTCCGGCCCTTGCAACCAGAAGTTCGATGCGCTGCGGATCGAGGTCTCGGGCGGACGTGCCGAGGTGAGCTTCGAGGTCACCCCAGACCTGCGACACGCCGGTGGTGGCATGCATGGGGCGTATTTCTTCAAAGCGCTCGATGACGCCGCCTTCTTTGCAGCCAGCTCGATGGTCGAAGATGTGTTCTTGTTGACCACGGATTTCTCGGTTCAGTTTCTTCGTTCCGTCTCCGAAGGGCGCCTCATCGCAACGGGTGAGGTAACGAAGCCCGGAAGGACCCTCCTCTTCGTGGACTCGGTCGTGACTCGCGATGGCGTAGAGGTCGCCCGCGGGCGCGGCTCTTTCACGCGCAGCAAGATGCCACTCGGTGACATCGCGCTATATCGCTGAGCGAACATGCATGGGTTGAGGTGCTCACCGTCGCTTCTCGGATGGACCCGGCTCCTCGACGAGTGGGTCGTGGGGCTCACCCAGTACAACCGTGCCTCGCCGTCCGAGTCCGTGTGCTGGGAGCACGAAGCGCGCACGCGTGCAACGCTTGCAAGCGCCGCGACACGGGTTCGGAGCTTCGCCTACCATGAAGCCGACATCGAGCCGACCGAGCCCCGCGCCGACAGCACGCTCCGTTTCGAGCTTCAAGGCTGCACCTACGTCGTCGCCACGGTGCAGCGGTCTCCCGAAGCGCCGAGGGCCATGACGGAGGCCGCTGACGCGTGGCTTGCGATCGCCTTGGACCGAGCCGTTGAAGCAGCCAGCCCGGGCGAGCTAGGCACGGGTGTCGTATTGGTCACCCCCAAGCTCGCGAAGGGCCTAACCGAGGCCGAGCGACACGCCATTGCCGATGAATTCGTCGTCGCCAGCCGTTTGATCCCGTCCGATGGCTGTGCTTACTCGTTCCCCGATGTTGGCGAAATCGCTCGATATCGTTACGCAAACAGCGAGCGTCCAGGGGCGCTCCTGCTGGTTCGCGCGTCGGCGTAACCCCAGCCAATTTCGGCTTGAAAAAAGTGAAACACGTTCTATTTTCAGAGAACGATGCAGGACCGCGAGCGCTATTTCACACCTCCGATTCCCAATGGCTGGTTTCAGATCGCCACCGCCGACGAGGTCGAGCCCGGCGAGGTCAAACCCCTCCACTACTTTGGCAAAGACTTGGTCATCTGGCGTTCCGAGGCCGGTGAGCTGTCCGTCTTGGACGCGTTTTGCCCGCATCTGGGCGCCCACTTAGGGCATGGCGGAAAGGTCAAAGGCGACAGCATCGAATGTCCCTTCCACGCCTGGCAGTTCGGCACCGACGGACGCTGCACTGCGGTCCCGTACGCAAAGCACGTTCCGCGAAAGGCACGACTCGAGCCTTGGCACGTCAAAGAGCTCGCTGGGCTGGTCATGTGTTGGCATCACGCCGAGGGTGAGCCCCCGCAGTGGGACATCCCCGACGAGATCCCCGAGCTCAATACTGACGAGTGGACCGACTTCGAGCTTCGCGAGTGGAAGATCCGGACGCGCAACCAAGAAATGGCCGAGAATGCAGTCGACTCCGCACACTTTCATTACTTGCACGGTTGTACCAACATGCCCCAGTCGGAAGCGACCGTGGATGGGCACAAGATGCGAGTTTACTCTGGTGCCGGGATGTCCACGCCGAGAGGGCCGATCGAAGGCTCGATCGAGAGCCTGAACTACGGTTTCGGTCTTTCGCTCGTGCGGTTCAAGGGTATCGTTGAGACGCTCAATGTTGCCACGACGACGCCGATCGACGAAGACAACGTGCATCTTCGCTTCAACTTCAGCATCAAGAAGATGGGGGGCGCTGACACGACCCGCGGCGTAGGCGCGGCATTCATCGCGGAGCTCAAGCGCCAGCTCGAGCAGGACATCCCCATCTGGGAGAACAAGATCCAACACGAGAAGCCACTGCTCTGCGATGGAGACGGGCCGATCGGTATCTTCCGACGCTGGTGCACCCAGTTCTACTCTTGGCCCGAGGAGCAGCGGGCCGCCGAGTAATGGCGAGTTTCGACATCGAAGAGGTCGAACGAGCATTTCGCCATTTCTGGCACACCGGGATGATCCGCGAGGACTGGAGCGGGTGGGCAGACCTCTTCACCCAGGACGTCACGTACTACGAGCGAGTGCTCGGTACAATGCATGGGCGGGAAGCGGTTCGAAGCTGGATCGTCCCCTTGATGGAACAGTACGGCGAAATTTACGGCGTCTACGATTGGCACGAGGTCGATCCGAACGGCCGAGTCGTCTTTCGGATGATCAATCGACGCGACCACCCGAGCGGGAAGGGCAGCCTCGATTTTCCGGGGATCACGGTGCTCCAGTATGCCGGCGGTAACCAGTGGTCGATGGAGGAGGACTACTGGGCCGAAAAGCTCGGTGTGCAGCAGTTCGAGCAATACGAAGCCGCGCTGAAAGAGCACGATCCCAAGCACCGCGACAAGCGCACGCGCAACGACTGGGGAGACGGTCCCGACTGGACTCGGGGTAGAAAATCCTACTGGGATTGGCCGGACCGGCAGCAACGGGCGCCTTTCGCAGGGACTGACCGGGACTAGTACTGAGCGTCGAAGTCTATTTCGAGTTGCTCATGGCTCGAGGGACGGGATTGGCAGGCCAAGATCCAGCCGCGTTCGATGTCGCTCGGCTCTAGCGCATCGTGATTCGCCATGTGGACGTTGCCGCTCTTCAACAGGGCCATGCAACACCCGCAATACCCGTCTTCGCAAGACGACGGTGGCTTGTGACCTGCCTTGACGGCGGCTGCGAGCAACGTTGCCCCCTTCTCGTAAGGCACCATGTGTACTTGGCCCTCGAGTACGATCGTGAACGACTCGGGAATTTCGTCGTCGGCCTGTTCGGGAACGATGTCGGCCGATGCATCTCGCCGATCGGGATCGGGAAGTGAATTGAAGCGTTCAAATTTCGTTTGAGCAGAATCAATACCCGCAACTTTGAACGCCTCTTCGACGATATCCATATATTCCGTCGGTCCGCAGACGAAAAATTCCGCGTCCTCCCATCCGCGGAAGTGCTCCTGGATGTCGGCTACGCTCATGAACCCGCTTTCACTGTCGATGTGGTGAATCACTTCGAGACGCTCTGGGTACTCTGCGAGCCATAGCTCGAGCTCATCCTTGAAGATGATCGAATCTTTGTCGCGATTCGCATAGACGAGCTTGACATCGCGGTCCGTGCTTCGAAGCGCGGACTTCAGAATTGCGATGACCGGCGTCACGCCGCTTCCGGCGCCGAACAAGACGACTCCATGATCGCCCTCGTCGGTGCGCAGCACGAACCGGCCCTCGGGCGGTTGAACGGCAATAGTATCGCCGACCTCGAGCTCGTCATTGAACCAATTGGAGATGCGGCCCTGGTCGACCCGCTTGACGGTGACCTTGGGACGCGGATCGGTCTCCGGTGCGCTGGAAAGCGAGTAGCAGCGACGAAGCAACATCCCGTTCCACGGAATCTCGAAGGTCAGGAACTGACCGGCCCGATAGCGGAACACCTCCCGCAGCGATTCTGGGACAGCGAAGATGTATGAACGCGCGTCGTGTGTTTCTTGAACGATTCCAGAGACTTGAAGCTTGTAGAACTCGGCGGGCATCAGCGAGTGACTCCGACTAGAACGTGTTTCACTCTAGGACAAGGGGCCCGTTTGGTCCAGCCGATGTAAGTCTGTGTGGCAGTCGGCTTCCGAATCACGTAGCCTGCTTGTTTGCCAGAGGCCAATCCCCCATGGACCTCACGAATCTTACAGCGCCCCCGTCTCGACGCTCGATGTCTACCCGCAGGAAGCAGACCGTTGGAATCGATCTCGGTACCACGAACACTGTAATCGCGCGGAACTTCGAGCCTCTTCGGATTGAGGGCAACGGCTTCGTCATGCCCTCGGCGGTTGCCTTTCCGCCGAACGGGTCCATTTTGGTTGGAAAGGGCGCACGTCGCCGCCGGGCGATGGACCCGAAGAACACGATCCTCTCAGCCAAGCGCATCATCGGCGCGCGGTGGCATTCGTCCTACACGACCCAGTTTCGCCAGCACTATCCCTACGATCTCTTGGAAACACCGGACGGTGGGGTCATCTTTCGCACGCGGGCCGGATTGGTAAGCCCGGTCGACGTTGGTGGCAAAGTGGTCAGTCATC
Organism: Polyangiales bacterium; assembly: GCA_041581895.1. Classification (GTDB taxonomy): domain Bacteria; phylum Myxococcota_A; class Polyangia; order Polyangiales; family Houyiibacteriaceae; genus SG8-38. The sequence continues at coordinate 5,653 of JBFICQ010000081.1, forward strand.
TCTGCGGGCTCACGAATCGTCCCGTGAAGGAGATGCATGCCGTGGTGACGGCTCCCGTGGGCTTCGACAAAGAGCGTCGCGATGCAACGGCACAGGCGGTGCTCAAGGCGAACTTCGGATCCGTTCGAGTTGTCGAAGAGCCAATCGCAACGGCGCTCGCCTACCTGAACCGTAGCAATCTAAAGTATGCCTTCGTCTATGACCTCGGCGGCGGTACCTTCGACGCTGCAGTGGTCGACTGCAGTCGTTATCCATTTCGCGTCGTCGGACATGGCGGCGATCCATATTTGGGCGGCGATGACGTCGACAGGACGATCGCGATCTATGTCGCCGACCGAACCCTCGCCCGCGATGGCTGGGATTTGACCAATGATGCAGTGACGTTCGATCGCTTGGTGCATGCTTGCGAGCTCGCGAAATGCGAGCTGACCGAATCCGAGGAAGCCGCGATCGCGATCCCGAGCGTCGACCCAGCGGCCCCGGAGAGCTGCGGGGTGATTCCCATCACGCGCGACGAGGTCCGACAGCTGACATTGGACCTCGTTCGTCGAACCTTCGTAATCTGCGATGAGGTGCTTGCCGAGGCAAGCGTGAGGGCCGGTGACATCGAAGCCGTGTTTCTGGCCGGCGGCAGCACTCTGCTGCCGGGGCTCCGGGGGTACATCGAATCTTATTTCGACAAGCGCCCACGGTTCGATTTGGATCCGATGACCGTGGTCAGCATGGGTGCCAGCCTCGCTGCAGCGCGCCCCGCTGTCTCAGAGCTCCTCGACCCCTGTGCCTGAGGCGGCCCTTTCGATCCGCTTGTCGCGGAGGCTCGCGTAGAGGCCATCCGCTCGGAAGGTGAGAGTGATGAGCAGCCGGCTGTTCTCGTTGTAGAACGGATTTTCGCGGCCGCCGTCCGAATCTGGGTGCTGAGCCCATACGTCATAGCTGAGGGCGATCGTCAACCAACGCTTGATGTCGTAACCGATAAAGGCACGGAAGTTCGAAAAGGTCCTCCAGTGCTTGTTGGGGCTCCCATCATCGATACAAACCGGGCCGGTTGCAGTATCGACACAGCCCACGGCGAGATCGTTCGCCTGGGCCCAAAGCGCGGTGTAGCCCAAGCCGAGCGCCAATCTGTCGATCGGGACCAACGTCCAGAAAACCGTCAACCGCGTCGTCGTCTTGATGGAAGTAGCCCCGCCGGTGCAGGTGTCCACGGTAGCGGTTCCACCTTGGCCCGGTGCAATGCGACAGGGCGTGATGTCGCCGGGCGCGAGGACGACGTTCGACCCGGCAAACCAGCCCCAAAACGCAGTTGTCAGGCCGAGCTGCATCCCTTGCAAGACACTGAACGGCCGCGTCGCCGTAAAGCGAATGCCAGGCGACAGGTAGCGCTGCCTCGATCGACTGAATTTCGAAGTGGGCAGGCGCAGGTCTCCGGCGACGAAAAACATGAAACCCGCGGGCCGGCCGGGGACGCTGTACAGATAGTCGAGTCGTATGTCTTCCCACAGCGCTTCGCGGCTATAGAAGCCAGCCCGGTTGAACTCTTCGGAAGGCGAATCGGTCCATTCGATGCTCACCGTGGTGCTCAAGCCAATCGAGTGCTGCGGATTGAAGATCCAACGCGGGGCCATCGTGAACCACCAGGTGTAGTTGGGGCTGTAGCTCAGCTGGGACCCTTCATTGAAGCTCCGGACCGACAAACTCTGGTCGAAAAAGATCGGGAAGCTCCACGGCACGCCTTTGGTGGTCGGATTCGGCGACGAGATTCGCTCCGCAGTCGTCTTGTTGCGCGGAGCGTCTTTGCGACTGGGACTCTCGGTGGCGAGCTCCTCGTCTGGCTGCGCTAGGTCTCCGCCCGTATCGACCTGCGCAGATGCGCTCGCCGTCAGCAGCAGGCAAACCCCAGCGATCCCGATGGCCCTCACGTCCACAGCTTGACACGGCGGCATCTCGACCGCAGCATGCCGGCGGCCATGGGTCAAAAGCGTCCTTACGGATGCTGGCGATAGGGAGCTGCAATAGCAGTCCCCGAAAAAGGGAAGTCGGTGAGAGGCCGACGCGGACCCGCCACGGTATGCGGTCAAAACGCCGACCACAAGCCCACTGACCATCGAGGTTGGGAAGGGGGTCGGAACCAAGGTCGCGAGCCCGGAGACCTATCCATGGTGTGGACTAGAACCCCCTCGGGGATGGGAGGCCCATGATGAAGAACCTCTGTTGGTGGATGTGCGTGGCCGTCGTCTTGGTCGGCTGCGGAAGCTCGAGCGGCGTGGATGGCGCGGGAGGCGCCGGCGGTCTTGGAGCCGCGAACGGTTTCGGTGGCGAAGGCGGAGCCGGGGGGCGAGCGTTGCCGCAAGTCCTCGACCCAGTCGAGGGCGATTCGGCCTTCGCCGTTCTCAGCACCGATTTCACGTCGAGCGCAATCAGCCTGCTCGACCCGGACGGGGCGCTCCTCGTCGATGAGTGGCTCACATCGGGTAGCGCATGGCCGACTTTGGTTGCGGCATTGTCCGGCGATGTCGCATTACCTACCAAGCAAATGGGGGACGGAAGTATCGTCGTGATCGATCGCCTCAATACCGACGTCATATCACGGTTCGACATGGCAACCGGCGGTCTCTTCGGGCAGGTTCGCACGCAAGGTACGAGCAGTGTCGCGGCGTTCTCGTCCAACCCGCAAGACTGCGCGTTCGTAAACGAGAGCTCAGCATGGGTGTCGCGTTACGAGTCGAGCTTCGAGGACGCGCCAGAGCCCGACGTCGCGGGCACCGACCTGGTCGAGATCGACCCGACGGCGATGGCTCTCACGGGCAATCGCATCGATCTTTCGCACCTCAACGAGGAGGTCGAGGGGGTGATCGCCTACGCAAGGCCGAATCGAGTGGTGCGGCTCGGTGATTTTCTCTTGGTCGGGCTGGACGGCTTGAGCGCGGACTTCACCGTGGCCTTCCCCGGCAAGGTCGCGGTCGTCGAGATCACGTCTGGCACGGCTACCGGCGTTTCGCTGCCCGGAGTAAAGTCGTGCGGAACGGTTGTCCCCATTCCAAGCATCGACAATCGGGCGTTCGTCTCATGCCGCGGGGCTTCCTCTACCTTTGACGTCGGCGAACAGCGCATGAGCGCGGGGCTATTCGTCGTCGAGATCGATCGACATGGTGTTCCATCGGTCGTCCGATCCTGGCTGCCGTCGAGCGACCCCGGCGCGGCCAACTCCGTTGCAAGCGTCGTTCCCCTGAACGACCGGGAGGTGCTCGCAGTTGCAAACGGGGATTTCGTGACGACGACCGATGAGGCCTACCTGCTCAATGTCGAGACCGGTGTTCAGAAGTTGTTGTTCGACGTTCCGGGATCCTTCGAGATCGGACGGGGTGCTTACGATCCGGACAAGGAACGGCTCCTGATCCCCGTCAGCACCGAGGGGGTGCGCTCGTACGTCGGAAACGGCTCGACCTTCGAGCTCATCGATACGGTGAGAGTCGCGCAAACCGCTGGGCTCGGCGCGATCGTCGTATCTTCGCTCCGGTGAGCGATGGCTACCGAAGAAGCGCGTCTAGGATGATGAGGTTTTCGGCCTCGACGTCCTCGACATTGCCGTCCGTCAAGATCAGGGCTCGAGCGGCATCGAGAAAGAGCTTCCGATGCTCACGGGGAATGTCTTCTGGGTCGAGGTCGTCGGCTGGTGGTGGCACCTGCAGCCACTCCGCCACTTGAGCCGTTTCGTCTTCGTCTAGCTTCAGGTGAGTGATCATCTTGACGATGAACTCGCGCTCTTCAGGGCGAACTTCGAGGTCGGCCCACGCGAACGAGCACACGAACCTCATTAGCTGCATTCTATCTTCGCGGCTGAGCTCCTTCAGCATCGCCGGACTTTACTCTGAGCACCGGTGATAGCGCTAGTCCGAAGTCGGTGTTTCCGTGACCTCCAAAAAGCCCCTTGCCGCGCAGTTGCCCAGATTCGAGCTATCGAGGACGCCCAGCACCAAAACCGCCAAAACGACAACGACCACTGCCGCTCCTATCAGCCGCAGCACGAAGCCCCGATCCCCGCTCCGAGTGGGCTCATCTTCCCCACGCAGCATAGTCGCGAGCCTCCTACAAGACGCTGGAAGGAGCAAGAACCTACCCACGCTCCGTTTTTGGGTTATCTTCCGCAACCGATGGCCTACCAAGTCACGATGCCCCAGCTCGGGGAGAGCGTTGTCGAGGGAACGATCGGGAAGTGGCTGGTCTCCGTGGGTGATGCCGTTCAGAAGGATCAGCCGATCGTCGAAATCCTGACCGACAAGGCAGACAGCGAGCTTCCGTCGCCCGTTTCAGGCGTCATTACCAACCTGCTCGCCAACGAGGATGACGTCATCGCCGTTGGAGACGCGATCTGCGAAATCGACGAAGGCGCCGAGGCTTCAGCCGGCGACCAGCGGACTCCGGCCAAAGGAGAGGCTTCCTCGGCATCCGCGGCGCAAGCGCCGACTTCGCCCTCCGTTCGAAAGCTCGCTCGCGAAAAAGATGTCGACCTCACCACGATGCAGGGCTCCGGGGAGGGCGGCCGCATTCTTCACGACGACGTGATGGCTGCGATCGGCACGCCGTCGGGGCCAGATCGCATGGCCACTCCGCCACCACCACCACCCGAGGCGTTCGAGCCATCGGTGCAGCCGCGACCCGCCCAGCCCGCTCCAGCGGCGGCGCGCGGCACAGGGCCCGCCGGCGCGTTTCGGCTCCCGCCCTACGTGCCCAAAGACGGCGACGAGCTCGTCCCTTTCACACGACGTCGGCGAATCATCGCCGACCACATGGTCTTTTCGAAGCAAACCGCTCCCGACGTGGTGACGTTCGCCGAGTGTGATGTGCATCGGACCGCTCTGCTCCGAGACCAGCACAAAGCGCACTACAAGAAGGAGGGCGTCGGTCTCACCTATCTAGCATTTGCCATTGCTGCGACGGCGCGGGCTCTTCGCGAGTTCCCAGATCTCAACGCACGAGTCCTCGAAGACGCGTACGTGAAGCTCGCGGAGGTCAACATCGGTGTCGCGGTGGACACCGATAAGGGCTTGGTCGTGCCCGTCATTCGGAACGCAGACGACTTGACCATCCGCGGTATTGCCCGCGCAGTAGCGGACGTTGCTGAACGCGCGAGGAAAGGCAATCTCACCCCGGATGACCTTGCGGGCAAGACCTTCACTGTGTCGAATCCGGGCCGCCGCGGGAACCTCGTCGGTGGCGCCATCATCTCGCAACCGAATGTGGGCATCCTTCGGCTTGGCACGATCAAGAAGCGCGTCGTCGTCATCGACCACGAAGGCGAAGATCTAATGGCGATCCATCCCGTCATGCACATGGCTCTCACTTATGACCACCGAGTCGTCGACGGCGTGCATGCCAACGGCTTTCTCTACCGAATCAGCGAGATTCTGGAGTACGGCGACTTCGAGCTGTGATTGGCCCCGAGTCGCGTTCACCGCCGCCAATGCCGCACGGATGGCTGGCATCGATGCGAGGCCGTCTTCGACGTTCGTCTAGCCAGGGATCGCCCATCCTCGTCGTCATGTTCGTCACGAATGAAGAGGCTAAGTGGGCTTGTAGGCGACCGCAGCGGATGACGGCCCGGCCAGCGGAATGACTTCGAATCGCGTGAAACCTGTCTCCGTGCACCACGCCTTGAAATCCGCGCCGGTGTAGTCGAATGCATCGCCAAATTCGATCAGCATGTTGAGGGACATCAACAAACCGAACGCGTTTTCGCGGCGGGCGTCGTCGATCAATGCTTCGACGACGATGAATGCACCGCCAGGCGGCAGGGCATCGTAGGCCAGCTTGATGAGATGCTTCTTCTTTTCGAGATTCCAATCGTGGAGGATCATGCCCATCGTGATGACGTCCGCCTTGGGAAGCCGGTCTTTGAAGAAATCGACGACTGCCGTCTGGACGCGGTCGGATAACCCCGCGCGCTCGATATAGCGTTGGGCAATGGGCTCCACTTCGGGGAGATCCGCGGTGGTGCACCGCATGTGTGGGTTTGCTGCGGCCACCATGCATGAGAGCTGGCCGGTAGCGCCTCCGACGTCGCAAAGGGTTTGGTACCGAGAAAAGTCAAACTTTTCCGCGAGTGCCTTGAAGTTGCCGGCAGAGACCCCTGCCATCGCGTTCATGAACTGCTCGAGCCGCTCCGGCGCCGAGTAGAGCTTGGCAAACATCGGCTCGCCCGATTCCTTGATCTCGTTTTGCGGTTTTCCGGTTCGAAGAGCCTCGGTGAGGTCTCCCCAGAAGCGGTAAAGTCGGCTACCGGCCATCTCGAGAATACCACCGATGTACTGAGGGCTGTTCTTGTCGAGAAAGATCGCCGTCTCCGCGGTGTTCGAATAGAGAGCCGTGGGGCCGTCTCCTTCGCGACGCAGTAGCCCCAATGCGAGCAGCGCATCGGGGAAGTCTGGAATCGCGCGCGCATGCAGGCCGAGCCGCTTTCCAATCGCTTCACCCGTGAGCTGATCGGCACCAAGATGAGTGAAGAGCTCGAGCTCGACAGCCGTGAGCAGCGCCCTCGAGCCGAAGAATCCCATTCCGATCTGCATGATGTGCGAAGGATCGGGCTCCGGTGCGCTCATGGGTTGCTCCTTTCGAACCAGCGATAGTCCTACAACCAATGGCCACTAGAATGCAACCACGTTCCGAGCTGTGCTCCGGCTCGAGTGTCGCTCAGAGCTTTCTTGGGTGTTAACTTCCCGTGGGCGCGAGTCTCGAAAGGCTTTCGACGACGGGACGGTCGAAATGAACATCGAGCTGCGGGAAGGCGATCACGATGCCCTGCTCCTGGAAGGCCCACCAAATGGCTTCGTTGAGCTCAGACAGCTTGAGCCGCGACAGCCAAG
>JBFICQ010000082.1:0-12479 GCA_041581895.1 Polyangiales bacterium
CCGGAGTGTCCGGCCCGTTGGCATGGTGAAGCCGAATGGCGTGAATGTCCTGGAAGTGCCGGTTCACGGGGTGGTCTTCGAAAGCGGCACGGGCGCCGCACGCTGTAAACAAGTTCTCTACGACCTCGGTGGCCGCGTTTACGGCTCGAGCCGAGTCGTTTCTGAACCTGACCCGCCGCTCGACCGGGATCTTCTCGCCCCGCTCGAGATACGAGAACATCTCTTCGAAGTTGCGACGCAGCACCAACACCTCTCGGTCGAGCACCGCGGCTGATTCGGCCGCGATCACGGTATTTGCGAACGAGTCTTTGGCTTTGCCGCCTGTTGCTTGGGAGACCTTGGTCCTCATGTAATCGACATATGCATCAAGCGCACCGAAGGCTGCACCGACTGCCGGAGTCGAAACGGAGCGCACGTGGATTTGGCCGAACGGGTAGCGAAAAACAGGGGACGGGTTGACCGCATTGCCGGGGCTATTTTGCTTGAAGCCATCGGAGAACTTGTGCATGCGGTGATCGGGCACGAACGCGCCATCGACGACGACATCTTTGCTTCCGGAGCCGCGAAGACCGGAAGTGTACCAGTTGTCGATGATCTCGTAGTCGGATCGCGGAACGAGGAAGGTGCGCATGTCGGGCGGCTTGCCCTCTTCGGTTGGAACGAACCCACCGAGAAATGCCCACTTTGCAAAATCGCATCCGCTAGAAAAGGACCATCGGCCACTCAGCTTGACGCCGCCGTCGACCCATTCGGCCTTTCCAACCGGCATGTACGAAGAAGAGATGAGCGTCGTCGGATCGACTTTCCAAACTTCGTCCTGAGCCTCGGGCGCAAACAAGGCAAGCTGCCAGGTGTGCACGTTGAGAACCCCGTACACCCATGCGCTCGACGCGCAGCCGCGGCCAAGCTCGAGCTGGAGGTCGAAAATGATCGAAGGATCCATCTCGTAGCCGCCAAAGCGCCTGGGCTGAACCACCTTGAAGAAACCGAGGCGATGAAAGTCGTCGATGGTTTCCTGGGGGAGCTTTCGGAGCTCGGCGGCCACCGGGGCACGCTCGCGAAGGATTGGCGCGAGCTCTCGGGCTCGCTCGATGAGCTGGTCACGAGTCGGGGCGGCGTCGAAATCTCCGTCCATCTCGGGTTCTCCGTCGAATGCTCGAGCTGACTGGCTAGCTGGGGTCTGGGTCATGCAATCATCGCTTTACAGACGGGCTCGCTCAGGCCATAAGTAGAACGTGTTCTAGCTCATGCGCTGGGCTCTGTCCAGCCAGCCTTCCCTTCATCTTAGGGCCGGGTTTACACCTTGGAAAGGACGGAAATTCATGCCGATCCCAAGTGATCTCAAAGCCGTCGACCTGATGATGAACATCCCGGATGGGGACCCGGCTGGTTGGTACGAGTTCATCAAGCCGCTGCTGCTCGACGAAGAGAGCCGGAAAGTCTTCAAGATGCCGGCCCAGTACCTGTTCAAGAACATTCCCGAGATCGACGAGCAGGATGACTACGTCGCCTACGCCCTCGGGGAGATGGACAAGTGGGGAATCGAGCGGGCGATGCTCGGAATCTCAGGGCCCAACTCGAGCAATTTGGACGCCTGTCGAAATCATCCCAGCCGTTTCTTCCCGTCGTACGGTGCCAACCCCAACAACGGGATGGAGGAAGTCCGCACCATCAAACGCCTTCACAAAGAGCACGGCATCAAAGCGGTCACAGGTTTCCCCGCTGGTCTCTGCCCTCAAGTTCCCATCAACGACAAACGCTACTACCCGATCTATGCGACTTGTGTCGAGCTCGACCTCCCAATCTGCATCACGACGGGCGTGCCAGGTCCGCGCATTCCAATGGCCCCTCAGAAAGTCGAGCACATCGACGAGGTGTGTTGGTTCTTTCCCGAGCTCAAGTTCGTCATGCGGCATGGTGGTGAGCCGTGGGTCGACCTTGCCGTGAAACTGATGCTCAAGTACCCGAACCTCTACTATTCCACGAGCGCATTTGCGCCCAAGCATTATCCCCAGGCGATCATTCACTACGCGAATACCCGCGGCGCGGACAAGATCATGTACGCCGGGTACTTTCCGATGGGGCTGTCGCTCGAGCGCATCTTCACCGACATGCCGAAAGTCCCATTCAAAGACCACGTGTGGCCGAAGTTCCTCCGCGAAAATGCGCTTCGCGTCTTTAAGTTGGATGAATAGGAGCCTGAACGATGAGTGATTCCCCTGATCTGCTGGTCGAGCGGGACGGCCATGTGCTCGTGCTGACCATGAACCGCCCGGAAGCGAGGAACGCGCTTTCTCTCGACATGCTGGACCGGATGTCCAACGCCTGGGACGAGATCAACGAGAACCACGAAATCCGCGTGGCAATCCTCACCGGCACGGGAGGCAATTTCTGTGCGGGAGCCGATCTCAAGGCGATGGACAAGAAGCCCGTCGATCAGCAATACGAAGAATCCAAGCACGACCCGGCATACATCAAGTCGCTTCTCAAGGGCTTCACTTTGAAAAAGCCTTTGGTCGCCGCGGTCGAGGGCTTCGCCATCGCGGGCGGCTCCGAGATACTGCAGGCGACCGACATCCGGGTCGCCGCGCAGAGCGCCGTCTTCGGGGTCGCGGAGGTGAAGCTCGGGCTCTTCCCCCTCGGTGCGTCGACCGTGCGCCTGCGACGCCAAATTCCCTACACCATCGCAGCAGACATGCTGCTCACGGGTCGCACCATGACCGCCGAGGAGGCGCATCGCTACGGTCTCATCGGGTACGTCACCCCCGATGGCCAAGCGCTCGACAAAGCGATGGAGATCGCGACTCGGATTGCGCGCAACGGTCCGGTCGCGGTTCAGGCAATCCTGCGGGCCCTCCGCGAGACGGAGTGCCTTCCCGAAAATGAGGCACTGCCGATCGAAGCGAAGATCGGGATGCGTGTCTTCGCGAGCGAAGACGCCAAAGAAGGCCCGCGCGCCTTTGCAGAAAAGAGAAAGCCGGAATTTAAGGGACGCTAGCGACCCGACCGGTGGCGGATTCGGAAGGCTTCGAATGGGGAACGCGCAAAGTCGTCCGGCACGAATGCGCTCTGACAATCCTCGACCTCGAAGCGGTCTTTGATCTTCGCGTTGAGGCGAAACGATTTCGCATGGGTGGTGAAGAGTAGCTCCCCATCCTCGTGGAGTGATCGCATCGCTTGCTCGATCAGTGGGACATGGTCCTGGTGAACGTTGAAGTCGTTCTTGGTCTTTTTCGCGCGCGAAAACGTTGGCGGATTGATGAAGACCCAATCGTATTGATCGCGAGTCTTGCTGATCCAGCGCATCGCGTCGTCGCGAAAGAATCGATGAGGTTTCGGATCGAGGTCGTTGGCCTCGAAGTTGCGGCGCCCCCAGTCGAGGTAAGTCTTCGATAGATCGACGCTCGTGGTTTGCTTCGCGCCACCCACCGCAGCCGCGACGCTCACGGAGCAGGTGTACGCAAACAAGTTCAGGACTCGCTTGCGCCGACAGTGTTCGCGGGCATACGAGCGCACTTTTCGGTGGTCGAGAAAGAGGCCGGTATCGATGCGGTCTTCGAGATTCACGACGAAGCGAAGCCCGCGCTCCTGGACGATCAGCTCGCGCTCTCGTTGCGCGAGCCTCACATACTGGTCGCCTTGGTCGTGCCGATGCCGGACTTTGACGACGAGATCGTTAGAGGGGATGCCAAGCGCTTCAGGCAGGGTGATCAGCACATCTTGAATGCGCCGCCTCGCGAGTTCCTCCTCGTCTCGGTGGGCCCGCTGGTAGATGTGGACGATGGCCTTTGACCGGTAACGGTCGACTGCCACGTCGTACTCCGGAATGTCGGCGTCGTAGAGGCGGTAGCATTCGATGTCGTTTCGCTTCGCCCATCGTTCCCACTTTTTTCGATTCTTCTCGATCCGGTTGACGAACATCGGAGCCTTGTCACTCGGCTTTCGCCAGCCCGGAGCCTGAGTTGCGGCATCTGGCACGCCGACGATCGGTATCTCCAGGAGACGGCATTCGATTGCGCCGTTGAAAAGCACGGTCTTCTTGCTGGGTCTCAACCCCAGATGCTTGAGGCTCTCTCGTTGCGCCGCAAACACGAACGCGGTCCAGCCGTCGAATTCCCTCTTCAGCACATCGCCGAGGGACTGATAGAAGAGAAACAAGGTGCTCTCGTCCCCAAGTCGTTGACCATATGGCGGATTGCAGACGACGATGCCGTGGTCGGCTGGCTTCCGGACTTCGGTGAACGATCGATGACCGAGTGAGACGTGGTTTTCGATGCCCGCCGCGCGGAGGTTTCTCCGCGCCTGAAGAAGGGCTTTTTCGGAGGCATCGAAACCGTAAATCGCCGCGGGGCAGTCGGCTTTGCGGGCCGCGCGGGCGTCGTCGCGTTCATTCTCGAAGAGCGCGCGGTCATGCGCGAGCCAACTCTCGAAACCAAACTTCTTACGGAGCAAGCCTGGCGCGCAGTGGGTCGCGATCAGTGCCGCCTCGATCAAGAAAGTGCCCGACCCGCAGGTGGGGTCGACGAGGTTGAGCCCTCGACTGGCCGCCTGAGGCCAACCGGCGAGATACAGGATGGCCGAGGCCAGGTTCTCCTTGAGCGGTGCTTCGCCCCCACTTCGTCGGTAGCCACGACGATGCAAAGCCTCTCCCGAGAAGTCGAGCGCGAGCTCGTGCTTCTGCTCACCGATGTGGAGGTGAAACCGGATTTCGGGCGACTTTTTGTCGACGCTCGGTCGGGCTCCACCATGGTCGCGAAAGGCATCGACGATCGCGTCCTTGGCCCGTTGGACCCAGTAGTGGGACGGAAACGAGCTTCGCGCCGCTTGCGAGCTTCCGATCGCAAACGTCTGAGTCGAGTCGAAATGCTCCCACCAGGAAACGGCTCGAAGGGCTTCGTAGAGCGCCGCATCGCTCTCCGTCTCAATCGTCACGAGCGGCAGCAGGACACGCGAGGCAACTCTCGACCAAAGACAAAGCCGATATCCCGCGCGGAGTGTTCCAATCGCATGCACGGCCGTCGGTCGTACGTCGGTGACTTCGACGTCGATGTTTCGTACCTCGTCGGCAAGCGCTTCCTCGCAGCCCCTGGGGCAAGGAAGAACCCAACTCAATCGATCGATCGCTTCGATGAAAGCCCCGTTGTATCTAGAAGAGAAGCTCGATCGTCATATCGACATCTTCGAGAACTCGAGATACGTCGTGCAGGCCGCCAGCCCACCCAACGAACGACGCGAACCAGACGTTCTGCAGCACGGAGGCGATCTGATGTTCGCGTTGCTCGACGTGCTCGCCCCACTCGTCCCGATCTGCGATCGCTTCTCCGCGAATCGCCGAGGTCACCAAAGCGGTAATTAGGGCATGAAAGCCGGCGACACGCTCCGTAATATTGGGATCGCCGGACGCGAGCGACCGTACAGTCGCCTTGGCAAGGTTCGGACGACGGAGAAACCCTCGGGTGATGGCAGCGAAGACGAAGTGCAAGCGCTCCTGTGGGGTCGCACCGGGGACTGCCTTTTTGCCGACTCTTGCGACGAGCTTCTCGCTTTCCTGCTCGAGCGCGGCGATCAAAATCTCTTCTTTGCTTGCAAAGCGCTTGTAGACCGTGCCGAGCGCAACCTGCGCAGTCGCAGCCACATCGCGTAGGCGCACCGCCTGAAAGCCATCGCGCTCGGCGAGCTCGACGGCGGTCTCCACGATGCGTTTGGCACGGTCGTCCATGGATCAGTACCCCACCTCTGCCTGAGGCATGTAGAACTTCTGGTACCACCGGCGAAGGCCGCCCACATCGCCGTCGCCGTCACATAACGTCGGTCGAACGCGGTATTTCTTGTTTTCCCAAATTCGAATGTCTTCTTGGAAGCCTGTGATGATGTTCTGTCGATAGCCTTCCTTGAACTCGTCTTTGCCCTCTTTGACGCTCGAGATGTCGATCATCGCCCCGATGCGAACGTGCACGTTGTTCTCGTCGATTGGCGTGTGACACAAGAGCATGATGTTCGGAAGCAAGCTCTGCATCTCGCTGAGCATGTACCCGGGGCCGTAGTATGTGGACTGCAGCTCGAAGTGATCTTCGCCGCCTCCGCGAGGATAGGCGACGCCTTTCACGCGCTGAATGCCGATGTGCTCTTTGAAATCGTTGCCGAACTCAGTCGCCCAGGTGCCATGGACCGGCCCGAAGTGGCCCTTGTCGGCCAGGTTCTCGACGATTTCCTTGGGATGCGTCTTGATGTGGATCAGCTCCGAGCCCCAGTCGGTCCAACCCGGTGTGCCGTACTCGGGAATCTCGGGAATCTCCCAAGTTGGATGCTCGCCCTCCTCGCGGCCGTTCCATACGAAGATGAGCCCGTTGCGCTCGCGCACGGGATTGGTCTTGACGCAGGCTCGGGGCGGAATGCGCTTGGCGTAGGGTACATCGACGCATTTGCCGGTCTCGTCGAAGCGCCATGCATGAAACGGGCATTCGATCGTCTCGCCTTTGACCTTGCCTCCGTACCCGAGATGGGCACCTAGGTGTGGACAAAACGCGTCGTGCACGACGGCGACTCCGTTCTCGCTCCTGTAGAGCACCATCTCGCGGCCGAAGTACTTGATCGGTCGCACCTCTCCCGAATCGAGCTCTTTCGAGACTCCGATGACGAACCAGCCACGCGGATACCCGGGGAAAAGCTCTTCTTCTGTTTCTCGTGCTGCTGCTGTTGCCATGATGCCCTCTCGTAGCCCGAGTCTCAGCCTCCCGCCTGCTTGCCGGCGACCTCCTCGGCCCACTTGTAGTCCGGCTTGCCGCTTGGCATGCGGGAAACCGTCTCCGTAATCGTGATCTGCCGTGGAATCTTGTACCCCGCGACATGCTGCCTGCAGTGCTCCTGCACTTCCTCGAGCGTCAGCTGTTTGTTGCCACGCGTATTGAAGACCGCTGCGACCATCGACCCGAAGCGGGGATGCGGAACGCCAACCACCAAGGCGTCGACGATATCCCTATGGGCTTTCAGCGCTTCTTCCACCTCTTCGGGAAACACCTTTTCGCCCCCAGTATTGATGCACTTGCTGCCGCGACCGAGGAAGGTGATGCGGCCATCGGCCTCGACCGTGGCGTAGTCTCCTGGCACGACCCAACGTTTGCCGTTGAACTCCTTGAAGCGCTCAGCCGTCTTTTCGGGGTCCTTGTAGTAGCCGAGCGGAAGGCGGCCCGATCGCGCAACGAGCCCCATCTTTCCGGAGCCTGGCTCGATCTGGTTTCCGTCCTCGTCCAGCACCGTGACGTCCTCGCCCATGTAAAACGACGGACGGCCCTCATGGCTCTCCTCGTCGCCGGCTGCACGCCCGAGATCGCCCGACTCGCTCGTTCCAAAACTGTTGATGATCATCACGTCCGGCAAGAGCGCTTCGAGCTCCGCTTCAACGCTCGCCGAGAGGATGGCGCCCGCCGATGCGATCACCGCGAGGTTCTCCATGTCGTAGTCTCCCGCCTTGAGCTCGTCGACGAGCGGAATGGCCATTGCGTCTCCGACGAGCGAGATGGTCGACACCTCTTCCTCAGATACCAGCGAGAGAATGCGCTTGGCGTCGAAGCTCGGACCGTGTTGCAAAACCAGCTTTCCGCCCGTGAGGTGGCAGATCCACTGCGTCCACTGAGCCGCCCCGTGAATGAAGGGCGCGCACGGAAGCATGGAGACCGTGTACCAGCCCTCTTTGGCTTGCTCGACCAACTGCTCAGGCGACTCCACGGGCTCGCCGCCGGGGGAACCTCCCTGAAGCCCGGTGAAGAAGAGGTCCTGGTGCCGCCACATGACGCCCTTGGGCATGCCCGTCGTACCGCCGGTGTAGATGATGTAGAGATCATCGCCCGAACGGGGCTCGAAGCCACGCTCTTCGGAGCCTTGCGCCTTGGCCGTCTCGTACTCGATCGACTCTTGCATCGACACGGCGTCGGATCCGTCTTCAATCACGACGAGCGCCTTGAAGGGCTCGAACCCCTCCGACGCTTCGTTGATCGCCGGGATGAAGCGGCGCTGGGTGATCATGCCTTTGAGGTCGGCGTTGTCGATCATGTAGCGCACTTCTGGCGCCACGAACCGATAGTTGACGTTGATCCCTACGGCTCGGATCTTGAAAAGCGCGAGGATCGCTTCGACGAACTCGTGACCATTGTAGAGGTGCAGGCCGACGTGATCACCGGGACCAATCCCCCGGGACTGCAGGAAGTGCGCTAGACGGTTCGCACGCTTGTCCAGCTCCGCGTAGGTGAGATGCACATCGCCCGAGGCGAGCGCTTCGTTGTCAGGAACCGCATCCGCGATCGCTTCGTACAAGTCTGCAAGATTGTATTCCACGTAAGTCTCTCCTACTCAGCGCTCCGAGCTCACGATCCATATCGCAAAGAACTGAGAACCGCCTCCGTACGCATGACCGAGGGCAACCTTGGCGCCGTCGACCTGATGTCGATCCGCCGTGCCGCGCACTTGCCGCGCGGCTTCGGCAAATCGAAGCATCCCACTCGCGCCGATCGGGTTGGTGCACATGACCCCGCCCGACATGTTGATCGGCATCTCGGCGCCGAGCTTGGTCTTGCCCTCCATCGTCATCTTCCAGCCGAGCCCCTCCTCAGCAAAGCCCAGATTCTCGAGCCACATCGGCTCGAACCATGAAAACGGAACGTAAATCTCCGCACAGTCGATCTCGGTGAGCGGTTTGGTGATGCCGGCTTGGTCGTAGACGTCCTTGGCGCATTGCCGCCCTGCCCCAGGATTGACCTGATCGCGACCGGCGAAGAACGTGCGTTCCGTCCGCACGGAGGCGCCTTTGACCCATGCCGGATTCTTCACGCGGTCGGCATGTTTCTCGTTTACGAGAACCATTGCCACGGCGCCGTCCGAGGAAGGGCACGTCTCGGAGTAGCGAATTGGATCCCACAACATGGGCGAGGCCTTGACCTCGTCGAGCGACTGGTCGAGGTGCAGGTGGGCGTAAGGGTTGAGCAGGCCATGTGCGCGGTCTTTGACGGCCACAATGCAACCGGTGTCTGGGTGCGCGTCCGAGCGACGGATGTAAGAGCGCATCAAAGGCGCGAAATAACCTCCCGCGCCGGCCACGAGCTGAGGTTGAAACGGGATCGCGGGAGACAGAGCCCACATCGCGTTCGACTCACTCTGCTTTTCAAACGCCACGGTGAGAACTTTTTCGTGCACGCCGGCCTGCACGAGATGAGAGGCCACGACCGCAGTGGAACCACCGACCGAACCAGCGGTGTGGACCCGAAAGATCGGCTTTCCAGAAGCGCCGAGGGCGTCAGCCAGGAAGAGCTCCGGCATCATGATGCCTTCGAACATGTCCGGCGCCGTCCCGATGACGATCGCATCCACGTCTCGGAAGGTCATTTCCGCGTCTTCGAGGGCGCCGAGGGCGGCAATTCGGATCAATCCAGGCATCGACACGTCGCGGCGGCTTTCCCGGTGCTTTGTCTGCCCGATCCCGATGACTGCACACTGCTCCGCCACTACTTCCCCTCCAAAACCGCAACGAGATTGTGCTGAAGGCAAACTCCGTTGGTCGTATGCGCGACGACGCGATCGGCTTTTCCGGCGAGCACGCGGCTCGCGGCTTCACCGAATCGAATGAGGCCCGCAGTCATCAGTGAGTTGGCGGCAAGTGCGCCCCCCGAAGGATTGATGTTGACCTCGTCGCCGAGGCCGAGGGCCTCGCGCAGAATCAGCTCTTGATGAGCGAAAGGCGCATGAAGCTCCGCCAGGTCGACCTTGCCTTTGCCTACCCCTGCCTTTTCGGCCGCGAGCTGGGCGGATGGCGAGGAGGTAAGGTCGCGCTGCCCGAGCGAGTGAGGCTCGGTTCGGTGATCGATGCCCCGGATCCAAGCCGGACGTTTGGTCAGCTTCTTCGCAGCATCGCCTGCGGCAAGAACGACGGCCGCTGCCGAGTCTGACAACGGGGGGCAAAAACCCTTGCGAAGCGGCGCGCTCAAATACGGTTCTTCCAAAAGCTCGTCGATGCGGAAGGCGCCCTTGATCTGGGCGTTCGGGTTGTCGAGCGCGTTCTTGCGATTGCGCACGGCAACCTCGGCGAAGTCACGCTCCGTCGCCTTCCCCGAGTCGATGAGGGCTTGCGCTTGCAAGGCCGCCGCGCTGATCGAATCGAGCCCGAGGGGCTGCACGTAGTACGGGTCGTTCTGCAAATTCAGCACGTCCGGCACCGGTGCAAGCGAGCACTTGCCAAACGAGTACACCAGCGCGGTATCGATGTCGCCGTGGAGCAACCGCACCCACGCTTCGTAAAGGGCGAACGCTCCATCCATCTCGACATGTGACTCTCGAAGGGGAGGCCATGCCTTGAGCCCATCGACGGCTGCGACAAACGAAAACGGACGCCCAGGCAAGTAATCGGTGCTTCCCGAGCAGGTGAAGCCGATGTCGTCTTGGGTGATGCCGACTTGCTTCATCGCTTGGGATGTGACCGGCTGCACGAGCTCCGCCTCGTCGGTGGCTTGGGAAACGCGGACCGACGGAAGCTGCGCGAAAGAAACGATCGCAACGTCGCGCATCAGAGGTGCTCCTCGTAGCTTTCAAACGGGGCGTCCGGCTCGCCCGTGGGCTCGAAGTAAAGAATGTTCTCGAGCGAAGTCTCCCATTGCGCTCGAGGCTTCCACTTGGCTTTGACCCGCATTCCCATTCGAATCTGATCGTAGGGAACACCGCTGATCAGGTGATAGATCGGCATGTCCGCCCCATCGAGGACGATCGCACCGAAGCAATAAGGCGGCTTGAGCTTTTGACCTTCGAAGGGGATGCGAATGATCGTGAATGTCGTGAGGACCCCGGTGTCGGTGACTTCGACGTATTCACTGGTGGGATTGCCGGTGACCGGATCTGCGGCGCGAGGGGGCACGTAGACTTTGCCCGACTGGGGGTCGCGCCCGCCGATGAGCTTCCCTTCCTCTAGTCCTTTCAGAAACGCGGTGTAGTGCTGCCCGGGCCGGACGTCGTATTGCAAGTGAACCGGCCCAGGGAGATAGGGAAGAATCGGCTCGAAGCACGCGATATCCAGGATGGTCCCATTGCGCTTCTCCGCCCAACGAAGGCGAACGCGCATCCCAGTCTTCATTTGCTTCTGCCCCTCGGCGTCGACGACGTGCAGCATGGCGTTGTCCGTTCCGTCGATCTGGATCAACGCAAATGCAAACGGCCGACTCAAAGGATGCGCTTTTCGCGGATCGGGCACCCAGGTCCACGATTTCACCGTGCCCACCGGCCGCAGCTGTACGAACTCGCCGGTCGTAGCTTCCCCTTTCTCGTCGTATTCGAGCGGCGGGCAAAGCACTCGTCCGTCCGTGGTCTTGACACCTTCGAGCACACCGTAGCGAAGACCCTCCAAGAACCGACCGATCACCGGCCCGGTGCTTCGGGTGTACGTATATTCGAGGACGTACGGGGCCGAAAGGTAGTCGCTCATCGGTGTCTCTCGAGTGCCGTCACCCCTGCGGGAAAAATTTCTGCATCTTTTGGGCGAGGGCGATGTTGCCCTTCACCTTCAGCTTGCGCGTCAGGAACGCCTTCCGACCATCGAGGTCGCCGTTCGCCATCTCGATGAACTTGGATGCGTCCATCATGATGTGAAGCGTGGGCTTGTCGGTCGTGCCGGAGTCGACGCCCTTGAACACCCCATCGTCGATCGTGACGGACCATTCGCCGCCGCCGTCCCCGCTGAGGCTGTACTGCATCGTCGCGGTCACGCCTTTGGCCGCATCGGCTACGAAGCGGTCTGCCAGGGTGCTGAAATACTCTTGCGTGTTGGCTACTTTGGCCATGCTCACCTCCTAATTCGGCCTATGAAAAAGGGTAAAACGGAGTGAAACGTGTTCTATTTTGTGCGGAGCGCGCCGTCAAGCCGCCGTGTTGCCGGGGCCGAAAAACCGCCTTAGAAGTGGGAATCCGCCGATGACCCAGAACCCGCGCAGCCTCATTGTCGAGCTCTGCCAGCTCTTCTACGGGCTCGGCTGGGCCTCGGGCACGGGCGGCGGGATGAGCGTGCGCGAGGGGGACCGGGTCTACATGGCCCCGTCTGGTGTTCAAAAGGAGCGATTGCGCGAGAGCGATGTCTTCGTTCTCGATTTGGATGGGAATATTTTGGAGGGCCCTCGCGACTCCAATCTGAAGGTCAGTGAATGCGCTCCGCTATTCTTCAATGCGTTCCGGTTGAGAGACGCCGGTGCGGTCCTGCACAGCCATTCGATCCACGCCATGCTGGCGACGCTTGGCCCGCAAGACGAGCTGCGCGTCACTGAGCTCGAAATGATCAAGGGCATCCGCGGACACGGCTACCACGACAGTCTCGTTGTTCCGATCATCGAAAACACCGCACACGAACGCGACCTGGCGCAGAGCATGGCAGAGGCGATGGAAGCTTACCCCGACACCCAGGCCGTCCTCGTTCGCCGCCACGGTGTCTATGTGTGGGGTCGCAACTGGGTCGA
>JBFICQ010000083.1:0-12376 GCA_041581895.1 Polyangiales bacterium
TGCACGAGGGTGCTCGGCGGTGGCGGTGGCTCGGTGGCATCCTCAGGCACCTCGGCTGCGCGCTCGAGCGTCTTTTCGGCCCCTAGGCGCCGGCGGTCGTAGATCTGCGCCAAGGCAAGCCCGGTTTCGGCGGTCCGAGGGTCGGCCCCGAGGCGCTTGGCCTGTTGGTAGTAGCTCCCCGCCTTCGAATACTGCTCGGCCTGAAGGTAGACGCGGGCGGCGGCGAGTCGGAGGCCGGCGTTGCGGCTATGACGATTCACCGCGTCCCGCATGATGGTGAGCCCGCTCTGCCCCGCTCCGGTGCGCACCAAATATCGGATGCGCTGCTCGTCTGCGCGGAGGTCGCGCACTTTGGCGTCGTCCATTTGCTCCATGACCTTCGCGGCGCGCGCGAAGTCCCCGGTGTCGATCAAGAGCGCGAGCAAGCCCGAAAGCGCGCGTGGTTGCTCTGGATTGAGCTCCAACGCCTTTTCGTAGCTCGCTTTGGCTGCGCTCGTGTCGCCTACCGCCCGCTCGGCATCCCCACGAAGTGCATAGAGGCTCGCATCGTTGGGGCTGAGCTCGACTGCGCGGTCGAGCTCGGCCACGGCTTTTTGCGGCTCTCGTTTGGCGAGCCAGACCCGAGCGCGGCTTCCGTGCGCCCAGCTCTCATCTTCGAATGCGTCGAGCGCCGCGTTGGTGAGCGCATCGGCTTCGGCCAGCTCGGTCGTGTCGATGTAGGCCTCGGTGGCGGTATCGACCAACGTCAAATGGTGTGGGTGCGCGGCCAAAGCTTCTTTGAGAACCGCGATCGCTTGCTCGGGCTCGCCGTTTTCGAGCAGCATCCGGGCAAGGGCATTCGACGCGGCCACGCCCCAGCTCGAGTCGCTCGTGGCCTCGCGGTAGAGCGCCGCGGCGCGGTCGCGTTCACTCGATCTCGCAGAGCTCTTCCAAAGCTCGGCGATCGTGAGCGCTCGAAAGGCGGAATCCGCCTTTTTTTCGGGTCCCAACCCGGCTCCCCTCAGGGTAGCGAGGCCCGCCTTGAGATCCCCGGTTTGGGCGTACCACCAGGCGATCACGTGTGCGCGAGTCGAAAGGTCCGCGGAGGGGCCGCTCGACAGTCGCTTCAACAGTTGCCTCGCTTCGCTAGGGCGTCCAAGCGCCAACAACAGCTGTGCCGTGCCGACGATCAACGGCTCGTCGACCTGCACCTCGGGTTCTGCTGCGGCTCGGGCATGCGAATACGCTGCACCGGTGGCGCCACGCCGATAAGCGAGCACGCCTTCGATCAATTCGGCCCACGCTTTTTGAACGACGGTGGCATCGGAGTCTTCGCGCACGTTTTCGGTGAGTGAGAGGGCCTCTTCCGCATTCCCTTGTTGCAGACCGACGATGCGCGCGCGCGCGATCCGCGTGGCCGGTGTTTGTTCGTCGGCGGCATCGAGCACCGCGAGCGCCGCCTCGGGGCCTTCGGTTTGGGCGGTCACGAGCGCCAGAAGAGCAGCCGGCTCGGGAGCTCCCGGCCGCATCTCGACTGCGCCCTTTGCATCTTCAAGGGCCTGGGCCGATTGCCCCCGCGCCATCGCGATCATTGCACGCCCTCGCAGAAAGGCCGCGGCCTGGTCGCCGTACTTCGCAGGTCGCTCTGCCTCCGCGTGGGCTCCGCGCGCATCGCCGCGGGCAAGAAGCGCATAAACGCGCGCGATCCGAGCATCGGGGTCGTTCTCTTGGTCCGCCTCGGCGAGAAGCGTTTCGGCCTCCTCAAGCCGTTCGAGGTCACCTCCAAGTCCCGCGGTGGCAAGCAATCGCGCGCGCACGGCGCCGTTTGGGTCGTCGCGAAGCAGGGTGAGGGCATCTTCTATCGCGGCGGGGCTGCTGTCGTCGATCACGTCGTCGAGAGCCGCGGCGAGACGGCGCTCGTGGATCCAACCGAGCACCAAGTGCGCGATATAGAAAAAGATGATGGCGGCGACTGCAGCCAAGGCGAGGCGTCGCAGGCGACGCTTGAGCGCCTCCTCGGGCGGCAGAACGATCTTCTCCACCGGCGAAATCGAAGGCGTCGCCTCCTCGACCTTGAACAAGTCCGATGGGTCCCTCCGCGACCTCGAGTCCTTTTCGGCCACCCTACTTCCCTCCCCGACGACAAGCGCCCTTGGTCGCACATTGTCGCGTCACAGGGTGGTGCTGGCAAGTCTAGAGCAGGTACGGAATCAGCGCGCGCCTGTCTTTGGGGTAGTCGCTGAATTGCTCGAGGTACCAGCGGTGGTTGGAAAACGCCCGCGGCACGAGGTTCGCGGCGGTAAAGAAGACGAAGACGGCGGCGGGGACCGTCCAGGCAGCCAGCGCAAAGCCGGTCCATTCGATCAGCTCGCCGAAGTAGTTGGGGCTCGAAACCCAACGATAAAAGCCGCCGTAGGGGATTCTGTAGCCGCTTTCTCCGGGCTTTCGCAGGTTTCGCAAGATCGCATCCGACTGGTGGTTGATCGCGTAGCCCGCCGCGAAGACGAGCACGCCGGCGATGAAGCGGGGATCGGCGAGCCAGGCGGTGCTGAGCAAGTGGGGCGAGAGCTCGGTGATCGCGAACGCGTTGGTCGACCCGTTGGCGATATTGAAGCTGATCGCAAGGAACCCCGTCAGAATCGGCTTGCGTTTGTGACCACCGCGCATCCGAAACGGATAGATGAACGACCGATAGAGGTAGTGCACCATGTATATCCCGAGCAACAGAAGCGGGATCGGTTTGAACGCGTTGTCGGACATGAAATACACGATCGCGAACGAGAGCGGAGACGGGGCCTCCATCACGACCCACAACACCGTTGCGTTCATCGTCGGGCCCCAACCTTCGCGCAGGTGCCGTCCGTAAGGCGCGGAAACGAACGACAAAACCAAGAAAGCGACGATCCCCGCGATGACCACACCCACGACCGTCCACGTGTAGAGCGGGTGGGCGGCTACCGATTCGGTGAAGGCTTCGGTGAAGGGCATGGGGTCTCGCCGCGAGTCTCGGTTTTGTCTAGACTCGCACCGTGGCCCCTAATTGGTTCATCGCGTTTCCGATGCAAGTCGAGGGCCTTCGCATGGTGCCCGAGCCGCCACCACGGGTTCGCGTGTTTCGCGGTGCCGATCTGCATTGCACGTTGAGCTTTTTCGGGTCGGTTTCCGAGGCCGAGGCGCAGCGTGCGTGGAGCCTCGTTCCAGACCTGGTGAGCGCCGAGGCGGTCGCTGGCTCGTTCGTCGAGGTCAAGCCCCTTGGAAATCCTCGCAAGCCGTCGGCGCTCTCCGCCATGATCGGCCACGGACGCGAGCCCTTGTCCGCGATCATCGAACGAGCGCGCGCGCCCCTCTTGGAGGCCGCCGGCGCCCCTGCGGACGACCGACCGATCTTGCCGCACATGACCCTCGCTCGCATTCAACGAAGGGCCTCCTCGGCGGAACGGCGGGTGGCGCTCCGGTGGGCACAGTCGCTCGAAGTCGCCGATGCCTCGTTCGTCGTCTCGTCGGTCGCGCTCTACACATGGGCCGAAGATCGCCGCGAGCGGTTGTTTCAGATCGTCGCGAGGTACGCACTTGGTTCTTGAGAGCCTCCCAACGGCCACCCGATCGGGCGAGACCCACCTCCGATTTGTGTGGTGGCTCTCGGTTCGCCGCGTCGGCGCTTGTCAGAACGTGGCTTTTTGAGAGCAAATCGGTTTCAATCCCGCCTAGGCAACACGAACCATGTGGAAGAAGGGAGTCTTTGGCGCGGTTTTGGCGGCCTTCCTCGGCTACGTCGCATGGGTCGCGTACCTGAGCCCGACCCGCCACCAGATCGAATGGGACGTCGCGACCCGGGTCACCAACGTCCTCGAGCGCACGGGGTTCGATGACATCATGCCGGTGGTCGAAGGCCGGGATGTCGCGCTCGAAGGCGAGGTCGCCTCGGCCTCCGAAGCCGAGCGCGCAGAGCGCATCGTGCGCAATCTGCGGGGGGTGCGAGCGGTGCGCTCGCAGCTCGTCGTCGCCGAAGAGCAGGGCTCGCGGCGCCAAGGGGGAGGGGACACGTGACATACCTCGTCTTCGAAATGATCGGTGCGCTGCTGGTAGCGGCTGCGTTCGGCGCAGTCATGCTGTGGTTAGGCCAGGTCTTGTGGGGGCATTTTGGGGCACCCGTTCGCGCCAAGACGCTCGAATACGAGCTCGACGAGGCGCGCACCGACATGGCTTCCCAAAACGAGCGCATCGAGGCGCTCCATCGACAGCTCACCAAGGCCAACGACAAGGTCGACTCGTTGCAGCGAGCGAGGCGGCAGCTCACAGCCACCCTCGACGCGCGCAACGAGGCGATGCATCAAGCTCAAGCGCGACTTTCCGAAGCCCCCGAACCCGAGCGCCCGACGTCGCGCGAGTCTGCCGAAGACCTTCGTCGCGAGCTTCGGTTGGCCGTGGAAGAACGGGACGAGGCTCAGGCGGCGCTGCGCCAAGCCGAGGCGAGACGCGAACGCCTCCAAGCCGAGCTCGAGGTGCTTCGGGGGATTCACGAGCGCATGCTCGACGACATCGAGGGGCTCAAAGCGCGCATTCGCGAGGCTGAGCTCGAGGTCAAAACCACCGGCGAATCGAGGCCGCCTGCGTGGGTCATGGTGCGACCCTACGGGCCACGCGACGATCTTCAGCGCCTCGAAGGGGTCGACCCGAACATCGAGCGCTTACTCAATCGGCTCGGCATCTACCACTATCATCAGATCGCGCGCTTCGAGACCTCGGATGTCGAGTGGCTGGTCGAGCACGTCGAGGGAGTACCCGCGCAAATGATCCGCGAGAGTTGGATCGTCGATGCATTGCGGCTTTCGGGCGTGCAGCAGGACAACTGATCAAGACGCCGCGTCGAGCGCACGGTCCGCGAGCCCGGTCAGCGCCTCGCGCGCACCCTCGAGATCGCGTTCCAACTCGACCAGGAGCGCCTCCGCCTCTTCGACGCTTTCGAGCTGCTCGAGCTTTCGGCAGGTCGTCCCGAAACGACGGACGCCGAGTTGTTGGCTGCTGCCACGCACCATGTGAGCCGCAGCGCGCAGCGCCCGAACATCCTCCTCGAGGATTGCGGCCTTCATGCGTGCGATGCTGTCATCCGCCGTTCGAAAGAAGGAGTCGATGACGTCACACAAGAACCCAGGCTCTTCTTGCTCTAGCTCCAAGAGCTGCGTCGTGATGCTCGTGTCCAACTCGTTGGCAGGAAACTGCGAGATGCTCGCCTCGGAAACGCCCGTCCACCGCGCGAGCGCCATTTCGAGTTGCTTCTGTGTGAAAGGCTTTGAAAGGTAGTCGTCCATCCCAGCGGCGAATGCGGTCCTTCGGTCGCCCGTCATCGCATGGGCGGTCAACGCGATGATCGGCACGCGACGCTGGCCCGATTGCGCTTCGTGCTCGCGAAGGGCTCTCGCGGCCTCGTAGCCATCCAATTTAGGCATCTGCCCGTCCATCAGCACGGCCGCGTAGGGATGCGCTTGGCGGAGGGCTTGGAGCGCAGCCTCTCCATCGGTCACCGTGTCGACCACGTAGCCAAGGGCTTCGAGATGTGCCTGCGCGACCTTGCAGTTGATGGCGTTGTCCTCGGCGACCAAGATCCGGATGCCGTTCGACCGCATGCTCTTGGTCGCGATTGCGGGAATCGACGGGCGGTCCCCCACTTCCGACAGCAGGCTACGATTCTGCCTTCCGTCGAAGGTCTCGAGAAGCGCGGCGATGATCTTGGCACGGCGCACGGGCTTTTCGACGTAGACGTGGATGCCCGCGTCGATGATGTCACCGACCTCGCGACGGCTCGAGCACACGGCGATGACCGAGCTGCCGACGCTCGCTGCGGCCATCGCGATATCTTGGGCTCTCGTTCGCGAGCTCGTGCCGAGGCTTCGCACGTCGAACAGAATCACCTCGGGATGTGGGGCGGCCCGAAGTGTTCGCATTGCGCCGTCAAAAGTCGTCGTGGTCCACGCGATCATGCCCCAGGCTCGAAACTGGGCGTTCAAGCTCTCGCTCGCCCGTTGATTGCTTTCGAGAAGAAGCACTCGCATGCCAGAAAAGCCCCCGGTCACCGCTTTCAGCTGATCGCTGAGTTGCTCCTCGAGCTCGAACCGCGCATTGAAGAAGAAGGTGCTGCCCCGGCCAACCTCGCTTCGAAGCCGGAGGCTGCCGCCCATGAGCTCGACGAGCTGAGTGCAGATCGGAAGCCCGAGGCCAGTGCCACCGTGTTCACGCGTAGTCGAGGCATCGGCTTGCGAGAACGGCCGAAAGATGCTCTCGGTCTGCTCCTCGGGAACGCCAACGCCAGTGTCGGATACGCGAAGCTCGAGCTCGACGTGCGTGTCGTCGCGACGAAGCACGCGGATGCCCATCTTAACCTCGCCTTCGTTCGTAAATTTCAACCCGTTGTTCAGAAGATTGGACAAGACTTGGCGCAGTCGCAGGGGGTCGCCACAGACTTCCGACGGCACGTCTGGGTCGATGTCGGTCACCAGCCGAAGCCCCTTCGCAGCGGCGGCCGACCTGTAGTTCGTGGCGAGCTCCTGGGTCATGGTGCGTAGGTCGAAGGGCACGGACTCGAGCCGCATCTCGCCTGCTTCGATCTTGGAGAGGTCCAGGAGATCGTTGACGATCGCGAGAAGGGAGCGACCGGAATTGTGGACCTCGCGCAGGTACTCACTTTGCGGCTCGGGGAGCTCCGAGGGGTCGATCAATTGGAGCAGGCCGAGAATGCCATTGAGCGGGGTTCGCACCTCGTGACTCACGTTGGCCAGGAACTGACCCTTCGCCTGTGCCGATGCGAGGGCGGCGTCGCGGGCCCGAGCCAGTGTTTGGGCCTGCTCGGTTGCGAGCAGTCTGATCGCGTTGGCCTCTTCGGTTTCGTCCGCGAGGCTCCAAACGAGTCGGCGTCGGGACCACAAGACGAGAGCGCCAACGACGGCTGCCGCCCACAAGTGAAACGACCCCATGATGAAATCCGAGGTCGGGATAATGCCGTAGGCGATCGGGGGCCAGCCGATGAAGACCACCGCGACCATGACCAGATACATCGAAAAGCGATAGAGAAGCGCCCCGGCTGCCACCGTCGCGATGACGAGCGTCGTGGTGTTCGACATCTGACCCGTCTCGGCAAACATGGCGAGGCCCATCCCCGCTGCGATGGCGATCGTGTAAAGCGTGATCGGTGTGTCGAACCGCGGGTCATCGACACGGATGATCGCCCAGACCAAGCAGGTGAGCGCCGAGGCGACCGAGCAGATCAAGATGTGAGGCTCCGCAGGAATGAACGGCGGCTTGATCAGAAACAACGCCGTGGCGGCTGCATAGATGAACGCCAGCACCGGGAGCATGTGGGACAGGGCGCGAAGCGAGCGCAGCCTTGTCTGCTCCGCGAGCTGGCGCTGACGTCGGGCTTCCTCCTCCATCCCCAACTAAACAAAGTGCCCTAGTGGCCATGGGTTGTCACAGCATCACCCCGAAAGACCGAAATTAAGCGAACCGTCCCCTTTGACTGGGGGTTAATTCGGGCAAGATTTCGGGCATGGGCAGCCGCAAAGAGCTGGAGCAGCTCACCCAAGAGATTCGCTACCACGAGGCTGCCTACCGGGCGGGGAAGCCGGAGATTCCGGATTCGGCCTTCGACGACTTGGTCGACCGCTACGAGCAGCTCGCCGATGCCCTTGGGATCGATCCGTCCGAGCGGCTCGACGCCCAGCTCGGCGAGGAGCACACCGCGGGCTTCGAAACGGTCGAGCACCAGGTGCCGATGCTGTCCCTCGAGAAACTTTCGCCAAGTCGGCGCGACAGCCGCGGCGAGCCAATGCCGATTGAGGACCAGCTGGTGGCTTGGTTTCGGCGGAGGAAGAAAGAGCTGGAGCTCGACGAGCTCGAGTTGATTGTCGAGCCGAAAGTCGACGGCATTTCGGTGTCGCTCTTGTACGCGCGCGGCAAACTGCAGCAGGCGGTCACTCGTGGCGACGGCCGAAAGGGCGATGTCATCACCAAGCAGGTTCGTCAGCTCGGCACGGTGCCCGTCAAGCTCGACGGAATGACAAAGGGCTCAATCGAGATTCGCGGCGAGATCTATTGGCCGCTGAGCGAGTTCACCCGCTTCAACGCGACGCTCGACAAACCGCTGATCAATCCCCGCAACGGGTGCGCTGGGATGATGAAGCGCAAAGACCCTGCCGGCCTCGAGGAAACCGGGATCCGTTCGTTTTTCTATCAAGTCGCCTGGGAGGAGGGCGTGGCTCTGCCGCGAACGCAAGGCGAGACCCTTCGATGGCTCGGCGACCTCGGCGCGGAGGTGTATGTGAGCGAGGTTTTCGAGACAACCTCGCCAAAGGCTGCGCTCGACTATTGCGAAAACTACCAATCGCGTCGCGAGAAGCTCGACTACGACATCGACGGGATGGTGATCAAGATCGACGATCTGTCTTTGTACGGGCACCTCGGCTCTACAGGCCACCATCCCTTTTGGGGGATCGCATACAAGTTTCCCCCCGAACGAAAGCCGACGAAGTTGCTCGACATCGAAGTCTCGGTCGGCAAGTCGGGCAAACTCACCCCGATCGCCATCCTGGAACCGGTGTTCGTGTCGGGTACGACCGTCAGCCGGGCATCGCTCCACAACTTCATCGAGCTCGAGCGCAAGGACGTGCGTATTGGCGACACGGTATTGATCGAAAAAGCAGGCGAGATCATTCCGCAGGTCGTCGAAGTCGACAAGAGTCGTCGAAAACGCGGTGCGCGACGGTTCGTGCCGCCCAAAGCGTGTCCGACCTGCGGCACCGAAGCCGTGAGCGAAGAGATTTTCATCTATTGCCCGAACCCGGCGTGTCCCGACCAGGTGCGGGAGAGGCTGCGCCACTTCGCGAGCCGAAACGCGATGGACATCGATGGGATGGGCACGGTCTTGGTGGACCAAGTCGTCGACAAGCTCGGGGTGCGCGCGCCCGATGACCTGTTTCGCTTGGAGGTCGATCAGCTCGCCTCGCTCGAGCGCATGGGGCAAAAGAGCGCCGAGCGCGTAGAGGCAGGGCTCGAAGTGGCCAAGGATCGAGGACTAGCGCGCGTCCTGACCGGGCTTGCCATTCGTCACGTCGGCGAGACGATGGCCGAAGACCTCGCCGGGTATTTCAAGACCGCCGATGCGTTGCTCGAGTTCGCTGGGCGCTACGCGGCCGAAGACCCCGAAGCGATCGAAACGGTGGCGCCTGCCAAATCGACCGAAAGGGGGGCGATCGAAGGCCTCGCACGAAAGACGGCCGACAGCATCTTTCACGAGCTCAACTCGCCCGCGGTGCGCAAGGTGTTCTCGGGCTTGGCCGAGGTGGGCGTCGATCTCAACGCAAAGGCCGCAACCGTCAAGATCGTCGATGCGTTGGCGGGCAAGACGTTCGTTTTGACCGGGACGCTACCGACGATGAAACGCACCGAGGCCGCGCAAAAGATCAAAGCGGCGGGCGGCAAAGTCTCGGGCTCGGTTTCCAAAAAGACCGACTACGTGGTGGCCGGCGACGAGCCTGGCAGCAAGCTCGACAAAGCCAATGCCCTCGGCGTGGAGGTGATCGATGAGGATGCGCTCGTCGAGCTTCTCGGGGCGGGCTAGCTTTCGACGGGCTAGCCGGGGTTGGGCGCGTGCCTAGATGGTAGGTAGGGCTTTTGTGAGGCGGGTGATGCCCTCTTCGATTTGGTCGCGTGCGGTCGCAAAGCTGAACCGCAAAAACCCCTCGGCGATTTCGCCGAAGTCGCGTCCTGGACCGACCGCGACGTGCGCGTGCTCGAGTACGTCGAACGCCAGCGTGAGCGAATCGCGTTTGAAGTGGCGCATGTCGACCAAGGCGTAAAAGGCGCCGGGAGGGTCGATCGGAATCGAAAGCCCGAGGTTGCGAAGGCCATCGATTAAGAGCCGCCGCCGCACCGCATATTCTTTTCGCATGCGCTCAACGTGCTCGGCGCCTTCGGAGAGCGCGGCAAGGCCCGCCCGCTGCACGAACTCGGAGGTGGAGATGAAGAAGCTCTGCTGAAGACTCTGAAGCGCTCGCATCGCGCGCTCGGGCGCGATCACATAGCCGAGGCGAAAACCCGTCATGGCATACCGCTTTGAGAAGCCGTCGAGGACGTAACAGTCTTCGGCAAAGCTCAAGGGAGAGGTGACTTCGGCGTCGTCGTAGGTGAGACCGTCGTAGATTTCGTCCGAGAGGATGGGCACCCCGAGGCTGCTCAGCTCTTCGACGATGGCCCTCGGCTGGACTGCGCCAGTGGGGTTTGCCGGGGACGCGAGAAAGATCGCGCGCGTACGAGGGGTGATCGCGCTCCGCACTTTGGCGGGATCGATCAGGAACCCATCCTCGGGGCCCGTCGGAACGAGAACCGGGTTCCCTCCGCACACCGCGATCATGTTGGGGTAACAAGGGTAGTGCGGCGTGGCGAGGATGACTTCGTCCCCCGGATCGACCAGGAGATTGAGGCACAAGAGGATTGCCGGGGAAGTGCCGCTCGTCACGACCACTTGGTCGGGGCTCACCGAGACGCCGCGTCGCGCCTTGCACTCCGACGCGATCGCCTCGCGCAACGCGAAGATGCCGCGGCTGTCGGTGTAATGCGTTTGCCCGGCGCGCAACGAATCGATCGCCGCCTGTACGGCGGGCGGGGGCGCATCGAAATCCGGCTCGCCCACGCCGAGCTGCACGATCGACGTGCCCGCGCGCGCCATAGCCATCCCGCGCTCCATCACTTCCATGGCGAGGAACGGCTCGACGTTCCGAGTGCGGTTTGCAAACATCGCGACAGGCTGTACGGCCCTAACTGCACGAGATCTAGCCGCAATCGGGGAAGCGCCTTCGTCCATCGAAGCGCATCCCGCGCGGCGGCGCTCAAAAGCCTTTGAATCTCGCGTGATTACGGGTATGGACCCAGTCCGTCATGGAGTCGCTCGTCGTGACAGTGATCGGAAAGGACCGACCGGGTCTGGTCGAGTCGGTCTCCGCCGCGGTGGAGCTGCACGGGGGCAGCTGGGTCGAGAGTCGGATGTCTCGCCTCGCGGGGCAGTTCGCGGGGATCCTTCGCGCAAGCGTGCCGGCCGCCAATGTCGCTGCGCTCACCGATGCGCTCGAGGCGCTTCGTTCCGATGGGCTGCGCGTCGTAATCGAGCGCGGATTCGAAGCGCCGGTGGAGGAGGGACACGTGATTCTCCTCGAGTTGATCGGAAGCGACCGACCCGGGATCGTTCACAAGGTCTCCGAAGCGCTCGCCGCGCGCGGCGTCAACGTCGATGAGCTCGACACCCAGTGCGAGGGCGCTCCCTGGTCGGGCGATGCGCTGTTCAAAGCCAAGGCACGTCTGCGTGCTCCGCAGTCGCTCGACGTCGATCACCTTCGCGAGAGTCTCGAGGCCATTGCTGGCGACCTGATGGTCGACATCACCCTCGAGGAGCCCGAACCAGGATCTTGATGGCAAAGACCAGGCGCAAGCGCAGGCTGCGAAGCGTGTTTCGGCGCGCTGCGATGGCTACCGAAAACGCGTTCGAGCTTGCTCGGCTCGGGCGCTTCACCGATCCGGTGCATGCGCCCTACAAGGTCGCCCACCGCATGGAGTTCGCGCGGCTCCGACGATACGGAGGCGACGATCACCGCCCGTCGGTTCCGGCGCCCGTTCTTTTGATTCCGCCCCTCATGGTCACCGCCGAGATCTACGACGTAGCGCCCGATATCAGCGGCGTAAGCGCGCTGGTCGCCGAAGGGCTCGACGTATGGGTCATCGACTTCGGCTCGCCCGAGCAAGAAGAGGGCGGCATGAAGCGCACCTTCGACGACCACATCAAGGCGGTCAACGAGGCAATAGATTGGCTTCGCGACACCACCGGCCACGACGTCCACTTGGTCGGGTACTCGCAGGGCGGGATGTTTGCTTACCAAACCGCCGCCTATCGGAAATGCGCAGGCGTTGGCTCCGTAGTGACGTTTGGCAGCCCCGTCGACATTCACCGCAACATCCCGCTGCTCGACGACACGATCGCCGGCCGCATCTTCGAGATGTTGCAGAACGCGCTCGATACGCCGCTCGACAAGCTCGAAGGCATACCAGGCTTTTTGAGCAGCAACGGTTTCAAGCTGCTCGCGCTCCACAAGGAGGTGGGTCAGCTCGTCGATTTCGTACAAAAGCTTCACGACCGACAAGCGCTCGAAAAGCGCGAAGCCCGCCGGCGCTTTCTCGGAGGGGAGGGCTTCGTTGCATGGCCCGGCCCCGCTCTCAAGAAGTTCATCGACGAGTTCGTCGTCCACAACCGGATGCTTTCGGGGGGCTTCGTCGTCGACGGCCAGACCGTCACCCTGGCGGACATCACCCGTCCCGTGCTTTTTTTCGTCGGCGAACGCGACACGATCGCCAATGAAAA
>JBFICQ010000084.1:0-12245 GCA_041581895.1 Polyangiales bacterium
CACTAGACGATGGGGACGATAAGCTAACGAGGCAGGTGCCTCTAGGGTGGGCCGTCAGGGACTCGAACCCTGGACCGTCGGATTAAAAGTCCGCTGCTCTACCAACTGAGCTAACAGCCCGACGTAAGGCCCGGGGCTGTCTAACAGTGGCCCCGGGGAGCGTCAAGCATGGGTCCGCCAGGCCTCAATGTCACCCCCGATCGAGCCACTTCGCCACTTCACTCTTCCGCGCGCAATCTCGCGAGTACCGAACGCGTGAAAGCAGGGCGCAGATAAAAACCGCGGGGCATCGTCCACTGGACGGCACCTTCTTCGTCGGGGGCGCGCCGTCGACTGCGCCCGCTGGCCGCCTTGGGTCGCACCTGAAGCACCTCGCCCAGATGCCCGCTGATCCGCTCAACGTCGCCGCGCGCGATCATCTCGGCCAGCCGTTCCCAGTCGCGACGAAGCGCCATCTGCTCCTCGCTCGTCGGAGCCCACAGAAACGCCCGTCCGACCCGCCGATCACGAAGCGGAGTTTGCGAGGCCGCCTCGACCGGCACGAACAAGACTTTCCGAAGCTTCTTCCAGACAGTGCTGTTTTCCCAATCGGTATCAGCCATCGCCGCAAGGGAAATGGAGCACACGAAGGTCGACTCTTTGGGCTTTCCCGTCGAGTCGAGCGGAATCGTTTTGAGCTCGATCCCGAGCTCCACGAAATCAGGCTCCGCACGCGATGACGCCGTCGCACCGAGCATCTTTTCGAGAAGCTGCCCCGCCAGACCCTTCGCGCGCGCCGCCGACTCGGGAACTGCCACCCCGAGCTCCTCCCCCAGCTCGCCAAGCGTGTACCCACCAAGCCCTCGCGCCCGCTCCAACAATTCCCCCTCCGAAAAGGGAGCAGCCCCCCTTCTCTCCATCAGTGGAGCTCGCAGACCTTGGTGCCGAAGAGGCGCTCGAGGGCGGTGAGAAGGGCATCGCTCGGGTCGACGTAGAGCCCGGTTTCGGCGAGGTTCACGCGCCAGTCGCCCGCCGACGCAAGCTCGAGGGAGACCGGGCAGGGGCCTGGGAACTGCTCGAGCATCGATCGCAGCGAGTCGAGCTTGGATCGATCGATCGTATCGACCGCGAGCTTGACGGTGATCGAGGTGGTTCGCTCTTGAAGCGCGTCACTGAGAAGCGACACGTCTTCGAGCAGGATCTTTGGCTCCATGGCTGCGCTTTCGACGTTGCGGTCTTGCTCGTGTTTGACGCGCCCGGTAAGCAGGATCGGTTGTCCGGACTGAAGCGCCTGTCGAATTCCCGCTTTGTCGAGTGGTTTCGGACGCACGATCACTTCGACCCGCCCGAGGGCATCTTCGATGTGAAAAAACGCCATGGTGTTGCCCATCTTCGTTCGACGCTCTCGGTATCCCTCGACAGTGCCACCTACCGTGATCTGTCGAGAGCCTTTGAGCTCAGCGACGGTTTCGGTGGTCGCATCGCAGAAGCGCAAAAGCTCGCTTCGATACCGGTCGAGCGGGTGTCCGGACACATAGAAGCCAAGGGTTGCTTTTTCGCGAGCCAACTGGTCGCGGGAGTCCCACGAGTCGAGCACCGGAAAGCTGCCACCCGGATGCTCGTACGTCTGCGCTTCGTCGCCCTCGCCCATGAGCCCGAAGAGGCTCTCCTGCCCGCTCGACCGCTCGGCCTGAATTCGCTTACCCCGCTCGATCGCTTGTTCGATTGCAACGAAGGCCTGCGCTCGATGCACGTCGATGGCGTCGTGGACCGTGTCGAAGGCACCGCACTGGACGAGCGCTTCGATAACGCTCTTGTTGACGCGCCGAAGGTCGACGCGTGCACAGAAATCGAAGAGGTCGACGAATGGCCGCTCGGCAGGTCCCTCGTCTTCTTCCGCTTCCGCTTTGCGCGCTTCCAGAATCGCGTCGAGCGCCGCGGTCCCAACGCCTTTGATCGCTCCGAGGCCGAATCGAACCTTCGGGCCCATCGGGTCGTGGACCTCGCCATCGTAACAAACCGGCCTATGGCGAAGCCGCGCGACGTTCTCTGCA
Organism: Polyangiales bacterium; assembly: GCA_041581895.1. Classification (GTDB taxonomy): domain Bacteria; phylum Myxococcota_A; class Polyangia; order Polyangiales; family Houyiibacteriaceae; genus SG8-38. Next base: position 2,034 of record JBFICQ010000084.1, read on the forward strand.
TCTTCGGGGTTGTAGACGACGGTGAACTCGATCTCCGACTCGTTGACATCCGGCGGCAACACCGTGATTCCCATGGTGCGGGCCTCGGCCACGGTGCGCACGACCTTGTCGATCTTTTCCTTGTCGGCCGTGAGGGTCGCGCAGGTGAACTCGACGGGGTAGTGGCTCTTGAGATACGCGGTCTGATAGGTGATCAGCGCATATGCTGCCGAGTGGCTCTTGTTGAAGCCGTATCCCGCGAAGTACGCCATCAGGTCGAACACCTCTTCGGCTTTTTCTTGCGTGTGGCCACGAGCGACCGCGCCTTCGACGAAGACCGTCTTTTGCTTCTCCATCTCGGAGGCTTTCTTCTTGCCCATTGCCCGCCGGAGCAGGTCTGCACCGCCGAGCGAGTACCCCGCCATCGTCTGGGCGATTTGCATCACCTGCTCCTGATAGACGATGACTCCGCGGGTCTCCGAAAGGATCTCTTCGAGGCACGGGTCGGGATACACGACTTCGTTGCGTCCGTGCTTGCGATGCACGAAGTCCTTGTCCATCGCGGCCCCCATCGGGCCCGGACGGTAGAGCGCCACTGCAGCCACGATGTCGTCGAACCGGTCGGGCCGTAACTGCTTGAAGAGGCTCTGCATGCCACTCGACTCGACCTGAAACACATTGGTCGTCTCCCCCGACTGCAAGAGCGCAAACGTCGCGGGGTCGTCCATCGAGATCTCCTCGATCTTGAATGGAGTGCCCTGATGGTCGGGCCGCTTGTCGATCAGCCGGGTCGCGATGTCGATGACGGTCAGCGTTCGAAGCCCGAGAAAGTCGAACTTGACCAAGCCCGCGGCTTCGACGTCGTCCTTGTGGTACTGGGTGACGTAGACCCCTTTTTCGGGACAGAACACGGGAACGTGGTCCCAAATCGGGCCTTCGCTGATCACGATGCCCGCGGCGTGCATCCCCGCGTGCCGGGTCAGGTTTTCGAGCTCCTGCGCGGTGTCGAGCAAATCCCGTGCCTGGCGGTCCTGCTCGTAAGCCGTTTTCAGCCGAGGCTCTCGTTCGAGCGCGTCTTGGATCGCGATGCTCTTTCCTTGGACGGGCTCGGGAATCATCGTCGCGATGAGCCCCGCTTCACCGGGTGTCATTCCCATCACGCGCCCGACGTCGCGAACTACGCTCCGGCTCTTCAACTGGTGGAAGGTCGCGATCTGACCGACGCTTTCGGCACCGTATTTCTCTCGGACGTACTGAATGACGCGGTCACGCTGATCCATGCAGAAATCGATGTCGAAGTCCGGCATCGACACGCGCTCGGGATTCAAGAAACGCTCGAAGAGCAACCCATGTGTAATCGGATTGAGGTCGGTGATGCGAAGCGCCCACGCGACGAGCGACCCCGCGCCCGACCCGCGGCCAGGACCCACTGGAACGCCGTTGTCTTTGGCCCAGTTGATGAAGTCCTGGACGATCAAGAAGTACCCGGCAAAGCCCATCTTGAGGATGACGTCGAGCTCGAGCTCGAGCCGGCCGTGGTACAGGTTGTCATCGAACGTTTCGCCACGGTCGCGCATCTCGACCATTCGACGACCGAGCCCGGCCACCGACAATGCCCGAAGGTAGTCTTCCTCGGTGGCGCCGCCCGGCACCTCAAACCGGGGCAAGCGCGGCTTTGCGAGCGGAGTGGCGCTTCCGGCGCACATTTCGGCGACCAAGAGCGTGTTCTTTACGGCCTCCGGAGCGTGCGCGAAGAGGTTGTGCATCTGCTCGGGCGTCTTGAGGTAGAGCTCGGAGGAATGATGATGCACCGCCTCCATCTCACGCACGCTTCGCCCGGCACCGATGCATTGCAACACCAGTTGAGCATGCGCGGCCTGGCGTCGAAGGTAGTGGTAGTCGTTGGTCGCGACGAGGGGAAGCGTGAAGTCCTTTGCCAACTTCATCAGCACTCCGTTGAGCGGGCGGTTTTCAGGGAAACCGTGGTCTTGGAGCTCGACGAAGAAGAAGCCCGGGTCGAACGAGTCGCGAAGGGCGGCCAACGCATCGCGGCCGACCTCAGGCCCCTTGTTCAAAATCTCTTGGGCGAGAAAACCACCCATGCAGGCGCTCAGCCCGACGACACCCTTGCGGTACCTGCGGAGCAGGTCGAAGTCGATCCGCGGCTGGTCGTCGGCGCTCATCCCTTCGACCCAGCCCGCGCTCACCAGCCTTACCAGGTTTTGGTAGCCCTCCTGCGAGCTCGCGAGGAGCAGGAGATGGGCGTGCTCGCGGTTCTGTGGGTCTCCTCGATCGCCAGAGGTGAAGTTGACCTCGCAGCCGAGGATGGGCTTCACGGCGCGAGACTTACACGCCCGAACGAGCTGCACCGCACCGAACATGTTGCCGTTGTCGGTCAGCGCGATGGCAGGCATGCCCATCTCGCTCACCTGCTCGACCAGCCGAGGAATCCGGATCGCCCCGTCCAACATCGAAAACTCACTGTGAACGTGAAGATGAACGAACTCGGGCGTCATGGACGGGGTGACTCTACTGCGGGCGTCGATCCGGATCCACTCGACTTTCTCTAGAAGAAGAGGTCGACGAGGGCGCCAATGTGGGCGCGACGCCGCTCCTTGTCCGCCTCACTGAACCTATCTTTGCCGAACAACAGCTTGAGGCTCGGATCGCGAAAGAAATAAACCACCAGGGCGCCCAGCAAGGTGGTGTACACGTCGCGCGGATCATGGTCATGAGCGCAGATCGCGGGGCTATCATCGTTGAGTCCGGGAAGGGCGTCGACAAGCGCTTCATAGAACGGCTTCATCGATCGCTCGACGCGATCGTCTCCCGAGGCCATCTCCCACAGCATGATCCGAACCTGGTTGGGATACTCCCAAAAGAGCTCGAAGCTCTGCACCACGAGCTCGCGCACCGAGACGTGGTCGGCTGAGCCGAGAAGGCTTTGAACGAGGGCGAGGTGCCGCCCGAACAATCGACCGACGACCTGGTCGTAAAGCCGGTCCTTCGAATCGAAGTAGTAGTGAAGAAGGCCGTGAGTCACACCCGCGCGCTCGGCGATAGCGACCATCCGGGTCCCGTGAAACCCGTGGTGCGCGAACTCCTCTTCGGCAGCATCGAGAATGTTGGTGCGGGTCTGGGCGGGGTCCGCATCTTTGGGTCGTCCCATGGCTCCTCACTCTTGTTATTCACAGATCTGTTATTAACAGGAATGTTAATATATTTCCCCTACAAAACAACGCTTGCGCCGAGGCGCGGGTTGCGCGGGTCTTGCCGCGTGCTAGTCCGCCCGCTTCCGACGCCGGAAACCAAGGCATTTCGGGTATATGGTGCATCCGATGGGCGACTCCCCCCTCTCGACCGTGAAAGAGCGTTTCGGCGACGATCCGAAAAAGGCGAAACAAAAGCTGGTGGCGGCCGTGCAGAAGGCCGCCGGCAAGGACCTGTGGCTCGATCGCCTCAGCGAGGCCAAGGGGCTGGCTCACGTTTCCAACAAAAAGCTCCTCCATCTCGAGCAGGTCTTCGAGAAAGTCACCCAAGAGGTCGGCTCGCGAGACAAGCTCATCAAAGAGATCGCCAAGCTCGGGGGCCGAGCCAAAGACGAGGACTACAAGGCGCGGCTCGCGGAGGAATCCACGCCCACCTTGTGGGATAGATTCCAGGCACTACAATCGAGTGCTGCTGGAAAACCGGCAAAAGGATCGAAGCGACGCTGACGTGGTCGAAAAGCCGCGTTGGCAACAAGTGAAACGAGTAGACCATGAGTAAGAGACTGTTCTGCGGAGGGCTCGCGTGGGCCACGACGACCGAGGATTTGCAAGAGGCGTTTACGCCGTTTGGCGAGGTAGTCGATGCAAAGGTCGTGACCGATCGTGAAACCGGCCGTTCGCGGGGCTTCGGGTTCGTGACGTTTTCGACCGAGGAGGCTGCGGCTGCAGCCCGTGATTCGATGGACGGCGCCACGCTTGGCGGTCGGACTATCCGAGTCGACCTTGCGCGCGAGCGTCAGGGCGGCGGTGGTGGTGGCGGCGGCTACCGACGCTAATCGTTCATCGCAGCAGACCGAAGTACCAAGAGAGAATCGCGTCTCCCGCGAGCAGGTATTCGAGCGCCCCGAGCGCGAGAAACGGACCAAACGGAAGCTTCAGAAGGCCCACGCGGCTTGCTTCTCGTTCCGGAGGCTCGATCAACTCGCCATCGATGATCCGCTCGTCGATGTCCGGGGTCAGCTTGCGTCCGGTGAGCAAGGCGAAGGCCGCGTAGACGACGCCTTGAAGCGAGCCGGCGACGACGCTGAAGAGCGCGCCTTTCCAACCGAGGAAGGCCCCGATCATCAAAAGCAGCTTCGAGTCGCCCTCACCCATGCCGCGGCGTCCGGCGAGGCGCTCGTAGCCCCAAACGAAGACGAGCTGAACCGCGAGGTAGCCGGCCCCGGCTCCCACCGCAGCGGACCAGACGCCCGGCTCGGGCCGCCAAGGGGCGCTCAGCAATCCGAGGGCTGCGCACGGCAGGGTCACCTCGTCCGGGATCTCCATCCATTCGAGGTCGACGAAGGTCGCGATCAGCAAGCCACCCACGAATACGAAATAGAGGAGTGCCTCGATGGTGGCATCGAGGAGCAGGGTCTCGGGGCCGGCGCGCACGATCCAGACCTGCGCTATGGCGACGCAGAGCATCGCGGACAACAGCTCGATGGCTGGGTAGCGCGGCGAGATCCGAGCTCCACAACAGGCAGCCTTTCCGCGAAGCGCAAGCCAGCCGATGATCGGGATGTTCTGCCAAGGGCGTATCGCTGCGCCGCATGCCGGGCAATGGCTCGGCGGGCTCACCACCGAAATACCACGCGGCCACCGGTAGATCGCGACGTTGAAAAAGCTTCCCCACGCGGCGCCCCAGGCGAAAGCCGCCAGCCATACGAACCAGCGAGGTATCTCCGACGCGAGCATGGGGGAATGCTAGCAGTGGCAGGTTGAGGCGTCGGGTTCTTTGCAGCTGGCCTCACCCCGGTTGCAGGAAGGGACGGAGGATGCGATCCAAAGGCAGACATGACCGGTGACGAGACCCGAGCGGCCCTTCGCGATTGCAAGCGAATCGTGGTGAAGATCGGCAGCCGCGCGCTTTGCGCGGATGGGGGCCGGTATGGGCTCGTGGCCGAGCAGGTTGCGACTCAAGTAAAAGCGGGGCGCAAAGTCGTTCTGGTGTCCTCTGGCGCGGTGGCATTAGGGCGCGAGCGCCTGGGTTTCGCCGAGCGGCCAAAGAAGGTGGCGCGCTTGCAGGCTGCAGCGGCTGCGGGTCAGTCGCTCTTGATGCGAGCCTACGAAGACGCATTCGAGGCGCTCGGAATTCACGTGGCGCAGGTGTTGCTGACCCACGATGCCGTCAGCGATCGCGAGCGGTACCTACATGCGCGGCGGGCGATCGACGAGCTCCTGAAACTCGGCGCGGTTCCGATCATCAACGAAAACGACACCGTCTCGATCGAGGAGCTGCGCTTTGGCGACAACGACCAGCTGGCGGCGATGGTCTGCACATTGATCGGGGCCGATCTGCTCGTCTTGCTGAGCGACGTCGAGGGCATTCTCGACGATCAGAATCGACGCATTTCGCTCGTCGCCGAGGTCAGCGATATCGAGCACTTCATCAGACCGCCCGAGGACGACCTAGGCCTCGGTGGCATGCAGTCGAAGGTCGAAGCCGCACGTCGCGCCACGCTGCACGGGTTGCCCGTGGCCGTGGGGCCGGCGGCCTCTGCCGACTTCCTCGCGCGTTTGATGAACGGCGACGACGTGGGCACGTTGCTCCTTCCGCACGGTTCTCCATTGCCGAGCCGAAAGCATTGGATCGCCTACACACTCAAACCGGGCGGCCGCATCGTGGTTGATGAGGGCGCGCGCAAGGCTCTGGAAGAACGCAACTCGAGCCTGCTTCCTGCGGGCATCGTCTCGGTCGCCGGTACATTCGTGGCTGGAGACTCCGTATCGATCGTTACGGAGCGCGGGGACGAATTTGCGCGCGGCCTCGTGCGGTACGGCGCTTCGGAGGTGACTCAGCTTGCGGGAGGCCAAAGCCGGCAGATCGCAGAGCGAATCGGGAACCACGCGGGAGACGAAGTCGTGCACCGAGACGACATGGTTCTTTTGAGAAAAGGTGCTAACTTCGCAGGCTATGAGTGATGAGCTCACCAGGCTCGTGACTGAGTTGGCGGTGCGAGCCAAGGAGGCCTCCCGTGCGCTTGCGATCGCCAAGACGGAGAAGAAGAACGCCGTGTTGCGTCGTGCGGCCGAAGCACTGCGAGGCGAGCCCGGTGATCGCGTGCTCGAGGCCAATGCCAAGGACATGGTCGCAGCGAAAGAGATGGGCCTTTCGAAGGCGATGCTCGACCGCTTGCACTTGGATCGAAAGCGTCTCGATGGAGTGGCCGAGGGGGTCGACCAAGTGGTGGCTCTGCCCGACCCCGTGGGTACGCTCGTCGATGAGCGCGTGCTCGACAACGGGTTGCGCATCGCAAAGATGCGCGCGCCGCTCGGGTTGATCGGGATCATCTACGAGTCACGGCCGAATGTGACCGCCGATGCCGCGTCGCTGTGCCTCAAGAGCGGCAATGGCGTGCTCTTGAGGGGCGGAAAAGAGGCGTTTGAAAGCAACCGGGCGATCGCGGAGATCTTCGTCGAAGCCCTCTGCAATGAAGGGCTCCCTCCGGAGGCGGTAACACTCCTACCAACCACCGATCGACAAGCCACTTTGGTGATGATCGGTCTTGATGGTATTCTAGATATGGTCATTCCGCGAGGTGGAGAGGGATTGATAAGGTTCGTCGCTGAGCACGCAAGAGTTCCTGTCATTCAACACTACAAAGGTGTCTGTCACGTTTTCGTTGACTCGACTGCCAATCAGGAGATGGCCCTCGACATCGCGCTGAATGCGAAGGTGCAACGGCCGGGTGTGTGCAATGCGATGGAGACGCTCTTGGTCGACGAGAGCATTGCTCCGACGTTTCTGCCAAAGCTCGGCAAGGCCATGAAAGAAAAGGGTGTCGAGCTTCACGCCGACGAGCGAGCGGCCGCGCATCTCAATGGGGTGAAACGTGCGAGTGCGGAGGACTGGGACACGGAGTATCTCGATTTAGTTCTCAACATCGGTGTGGTCGACGGCATCGACGGCGCTATCGAGCACGTAGCCAGGCACGGTTCGAATCACACGGAGGCGATCATCACTCAAGACCGCAACCATGCAGATCGGTGGGTGCGCGAGGTCGATGCCAGCCTGGTGCTCGTCAATGCGTCGACCCGCTTCAACGACGGGTTTGCTCTGGGGCTTGGCGCCGAGATCGGCATTTCGACGACGAAACTTCACGCGTATGGCCCCATGGGTCTCGCTGAGCTCTGCACCCAGAAATGGGTCGCTCAGGGAGAGGGCCAAATTCGGGAGTAACAAAAAGGAGGGAGTCTAGTTGGCAAATCAAGCGGAAGGTGCACGACTCAAAGAATCGAGCTCCCCTACGAGCCAGGCTTCACTCGCTAGCCGCGAGCTAGCCCTGAAGATCGCCGAGGCAGCGCTCGACAAGAAAGCGATCCGAATCGAGATCATCGATGTCCGAAACAAAGTCGACTACACGGACTACGTGGTGGTCATGAGCGGTCGAAGCGACCGGCAGGTTGCTGCAATCGCGGGAGGCATCGAGGAAGACCTGAAACTCAAGCACGGAGCGCGATGCTCCGGCGTAGAAGGCCTGCCCCAGGGCAACTGGGTGCTGCTCGATTTCGGTGACGTCGTCGTCCACATTTTTCATCGAGATACCCGCGGATATTACGACCTCGAGGCACTCTGGCTCGATGCGGACCGAGTCGAGTTCGAAGGCCAGCAGGTCGACGAGGGCTTTGTGTTCCCGTAGGCACGTCGCGTCGTGCGCGTACGCATCATTGCCGTTGGGAAAGCGAGGGATCGGAGCCTTCGGGCCTTGCTCGACGACTACTACGCGCGCATCGGACGCTACGCGAAGTTCGAAGAGATTGAAATCAAGGATGGAGATGCAATCGAAGTAGCGGAGAAGCTTTCGAGGCACATTCCCGATCGCTCTCGAGTCGTGGCTCTCGAGGTCGAGGGGCGGGCGCTTGGCAGCCATGAGCTCGCCAAGTGGCTCGGCCGAGCCGAGAACGATTCCGTCCAAACTGTCGTCTTTGTCATTGGAGGCGCCTACGGGCTGCCCGAGAAGATCTCGAAGAAGGCCGACCTTCGCTTGTCCTTGTCAGCGATGACCCTGCCACACCGGTTAGCACGTTTGGTGCTCGCGGAGCAGATCTACCGTGGGTTTTCCATCCTCCGCGGCGAGCCCTACGATCACGAATCTCGCCGGTAGTCGTCTACTTCGTGCTGCTCGAGCAACGCGGAGCGGCCCCGGTCGATACCCGAGCATGCAGGCGCTCGTCTCCGGGCTCTTCGACCTGATTGCGCCACGACGCTGCGCGGCCTGCGACCGCGCAAACGATGCGCTCGCAGGGGCGTTCTGTCGTTTCTGCGACCCCCTCGCGGAGCGCCATCCCGGTACTGGGGCCGTGTTCGAATACGGCGGTCCGGTCGCAGCGGCGATTGGCCGCTTCAAGTACGAGGGGCGCAGTGAGCTCGGCTGCCTGCTGGGGATGCGGATGGTGCAAGAAGCGCGCATTTGGATGGGGGGTGTCGACGGGGTCGTTCCCGTTCCCCTCCATTGGCGGAGGCGTCGCGCGCGGGGGTATGACCAAGCTGCTCTTTTGGCGAAGCCGATCGCACGCGCATTGCGAGTGCCGATCCTGTTTCGGCGCCTCCGCCGCATCCGCAACACACCGCGCCAAGCAACTCTTCCTAGAGCCGACCGCCTTCGGAACGTGAAGGGGGCGTTCCAATCACGTGCGCTCGTGGGTTCGCCACGCGTTTTACTGGTAGACGATGTCCGAACGACCGGCGCCACGCTCGCGGCGGCTGCAGAGGCGCTTCGTGTGGCTGGTGCCGGCGATGTGAAGACCCTCGTCCTGGCGGTTCGCCTTCTCGGCCAGGCAACGTAGAGTTCGATCGTGCGATGGCTTTTCGTCGTCTGCCTGTGCCTGATCGCCTGCGCCAAGCCCGAGCCGGTTCAGGATCCTCTGGAGTATCTTCGTATCGGGGTCGACCCGCGTCTCGAGGGGCTCGAGGTGATGCGAGATCTCGAGAGTGAGGGCTACCAAATCGGTCGTCGTATTGACGAGCCCCGGCATTTCGCCTTCGATGGAGCGCGCCAACTGAGCTCGACGGTTCGAATCATCACTGCGCGCGGGCCTGCTCTCTCGCTGCAGACGCCCGATGTACGGGCCCCTCATCGGGTGCGGGTTGCTTTAGCGCCCGATCCGCGGCCTGACTTCGATCGCGACGGCCAGCGCGACATCCTCATTGCGATAACGGAGCTCGATCGAACGTGCTTGGCCTGGGTGCAAGTGGACGTCGAAGGATTCGTATCGGCCGTGTTTCGTCCGCAAACCGAATGGGGCGACGTGCCGTGCGTGGTCGAAGTCGACCCAACCTGGCCGCGTGTGTTGCTCGAGGTGTCTGTCCCCGATGCACCCGTGCCGAACGCTCGCGTGAGCATTTTGGTGCGAGCTGCGGTGCGCGACTGGGTGATCGACGACTCGCCAAGCGCTCGAAGTCGCTGGGAACGGGAGATTCAACGCCGAGAGACGGAGCTCGCAGCAGCCGAATCGACCAGGGATTCCGACACCGTCGAACGCTTGCGCGCGGAGCTTGCTTGGATAGAGCACTTGCGCGGGCGCGAAGAGTCGGTCGATGCAGGTGTTCCCGAAACGAAGCCCGTGCTAGAGGCGGCTGGGGATGGCGAAGAAGCGCGTTGACAAGGGCGTGGCCGGGATGGAGCTCCTGGTATGCCGCAATCCCAAGGCGGCCAGGCGCTACGACATCGAAGACCGCTTCGAAGCTGGCATGGTCCTCTATGGCTCGGAGGTGAAAAGCCTGCGTGCGCGTCGCGCGAATCTCGAAGGTTCGTATGCACGACTCGATGCCGGGGAGCTTTTCTTGTACGGGATGCACATCGCGCCATACGACCAGGCAGGACACGCCGGGCACGAACCGCTCCGACGTCGCAAGCTCCTCATGCACCGGCACGAAATCGAAAAGTTACGAGGGCGACTGACCACCAAGGGCTACGCGCTCATTCCTCTTCAGGTGTACTTCAAGAACGGAGTCGCGAAGGTGCAGCTCGGGCTCGGACGC
>JBFICQ010000085.1:0-12220 GCA_041581895.1 Polyangiales bacterium
CGTGGGAGCGCCGGCCGATGCACGGGACGCGTCACCATCATCATGGCGACGAGGAGCAGAACGCAAAAGACCGCCAGCGTTGCGACCCATGGTCCCGTGCGCACGGACTCGTCGACGAGGGGAAAGTTGTACCAGCCGATGACCGCCAAGATCGCAAAGACCGCCGAGACGATGACACGGCGCACGGTTGTGGACCGGCTTCGAAAGAACCCTGCGACGGTTTGGTCGCTTTGTGTGCACCGACCCTTGACGTTCGCGTACATTCGGTTGATGAGCGCGCGTTCGTTCGCATCGCTTGCTGGATCGAGTTCGCGCAGCCGCTCGTCTAGACCGTCCTCAGGCGCTGCTTTGTCCCTGCCGCTAGTCATTCATCACCACGTATTTCCGAAACCAGTAATTGTTTCAATGTTGCGTATGCACGATGTGCGCGTACGCGCACAGCGCCCTCCGAAGTGCCCACAATTGTCGCAACCTCGGCGTAGGGGCGCTCCTGGAACCAGTGCAGCTCGACCACCTCCCTCTGGCTCGTCGGGAGTTTCTCGAGGGCCGCGTGCAGAAGCGCCGAGCGTTCCCGAATCTCGAGTGGCATGAAATCGGCTTCGGGTGCTGCCTGAGCTTCGACCTCCAAGGCGGTCATCTTTCGCCGCTTCTTTCGCCGCCAGTGCTCTCGAACGAGATTCATCGCGATGGTCATCACCCATGGCCTGAGCTTGGAGCCTCGGCGGAAGTCCTTGCGAGCGCCGTGAAGTCGAAAGAACGTTTGCTGGACGATTTCCTCGGCGAGCTCGTCCGATCGGAGATGTCGGCGGGTCAGTCGGAGCAGGATCGGTGCGTAGCGTTCGAATAGGATACGGAAGGCCTGATCGTTTCCATCGATGTAGGCGTCCATCAGCTCCTCGTCGGTGGATTTCGGGTCTGGTGGCTTATTCGACATGTTCGGTGGCGGGCACGAGGTCTGCAGCCGTAACACCTTGGTTAGCGCTCCTTTGCCCCTTCCACCAGTACCCGGAGAAAACCAAAGCCCCCAACAACAAAAGCAAGAGCGCGATTCGGACCCAGTGTCGGGTGTTTTCCGAGCTCGCGTCCTCGACGAGCAGCGGCGCCTTCGGCCTCAGGCGTGCGCCCGAAACGCCGAGCACAGTGCCCGCTGGATGATTGCTGCTGGCATGGGCGGGGGGCAGCGACGACGCCAACGTTGGAACGGGGATGGAACCGATTTGCGACGACTCCATCCATGGAGCGATGTCCTGAGTTTGCGGGTTGCGCTTGGCGGATTCGACTTCGAGCCATCCGAGCGCTGCGAGCATCGAGGTCGCACCGGGGTAGCGCCCCTCCGGGCGTTTGGCCATTGCGCGACGAATCACGTCGGGCAGCCCCGGGATGTCTTCGAAGCCTTCGTCGCTTTCCCAGCCGATGGGCGGGGAGCCCAACACCATGTGGTGCAACAGAGCGCCGACCGAGTACAGATCTGCGGAACGGGGAAAAGCCGCCGTGCCGACGAGCTCGGGCGCCATGTACGCCACCGCGTGTTTTCCAGAACCAGTGTGCGCCGCATGCGCGCTCGCCTCGGGGCATGCTCGGAGCAATGGAACGACGCCCGTCCCGATCACTCGGGCGCCCACCTTGCCGTCGCGTTCCCGCGTGATGACGATGTTCTCCGGAGTCAGGTCTCCGTGAACGAGGCCCTGCGCGTGCGCAGCTTCCAACGCTTCGAGTACGCCAATCGCGATTCGAAGCACGGCTGTCGACGGCAACCTTCGGTGGCGTAACACTTCGGACAGGAGTGACCCCCGAGTATCGCGAAAGACCATGAATGGAACACCATCGATGATGCCGGTGTCGAGCACGCGCGGGATTGAACGGCATTGAATCCGCCCAAGGCACTCCGTGAGTTGCGAGAACGCGGCCTCTGCAAGACGGGACCGACTCACGTCCATCGGAAAGATGCAGATGATTACAGGCGTTCCCTCCGTCGACGCACGGTAGTACGAGACGAGCCCGCCCCACGGCAAGAGGCCGTCGACCGCGTAGCGCCCGGCGAAGAGTTCGTCCGGCGGAGGATGAGCGCCACCAGGCGAGGGAAACATCGCGTACAGGATAGTCGCAATGAGCGGCTGTGACGAGGATCAGGATCAACGCCGCGTTGACGGCCTTTGGCGCACCTGCCCGCGCGAATGGATTTGTCCGCTCTCCGGCCTCGTCAGCTCGAAGGCTCTGGTTCCATCGCCCGTCACCCAGGTTTCCATTTGAACGAGCTGACCGGCATGTGTCTCCCGCAGGTATTCGACCGAAAGAGATGCGAGCGGTCCCTCGAGCCCCGCCGGCTCCCCCGACATCGCCGCGAGCTGCCGGGTATCGTCGATGTAGTCGATGTAGCGAGCCTGGTTCACGTGGCGAAAGCTGTCTTGGTCGCTCGGTCGAACGATCCACTGCCGCTTCCACGATGCTCGACGCTCGCCCTCCTGCCACATCACAGCTGCCGGCACGGGCTCGTCAACAACGGCAGACGCGAGGTCTACACCGACGGGTGTTGGGCCGTCCGGTCCCGTATGGACGATCGTGACCCTTGCTCTGGCGGCGACCGCTCCGTCGCCCAGTCGCTTGATCGCGTGTCCGAAGTCGTAGCTGGTGTTTCCCACTCGGGCGAGCCACGTGGCGATTTCGACTTGGTCATCGGCTCGAAGGGGCTCGTCGTACTCGAAAGCGCCGGCCCTTGCGACACCACCGACGACCCGATTACGAAGGACGAACGTCTCGAGCCCAAAGACAGACCACCGGACGCGTTCGAGCATCCGCGCGATCCAGCCAGGGCCAACCGCCGAAGACGCATCGGTCTCGATGCCGCGGATGGTGTGCTCGATCTTAACTAGCTTTGTGACTTCTTCGGTCATCGACGGCGCGCACCGTAGCAGGCGCGCCTGGTGGATGACAGCGCGCTTCATGGCTGATATGGCAAATTCCGGATGGCCGAAGACCTGATAGTCGCGATCGCCGACGGTGTTTGTGAGATCCAGATCGCGCGGCCACAGACCAAGAACTCCTTTCTCGCCTCGACCTATGCCGATTTGCGGGCGCTTCTCGAACGAGTCGATCGCGACGACGCTGTTTCCGTCGTGTTGGTCTATGGGCAAGGCGAGGATTTCTCGAGCGGCAACGACCTCGAGGATTTCCTCGAGAACCCGCCGACGAGCGCACAGAGCATCGCGATTCGCTTCATGCACACGCTCCACAGGTTCAGTAAGCCGCTCATTGCGGCCGTGGATGGTTTCGCCGTGGGCATCGGCACGACGATGTTATTTCACTTCGACATCGTCTATGCGACCGAAAACGCCAAGTTCCTGATGCCCTTCGTCAACCTCGCTGTCGTGCCGGAGGCTGCGTCGACGTTGCTCCTACCCCAGCGCGCAGGCCTTCGACTCGCAAGCGAGCTCGTCTACTTTGCGGAGGCATTCGACACGAAAGTTGCGGAACGCGCTGGCTTGGTGAGTCGCATCGTGCCGCGGGACGAGCTCCTTCCGTTCGCGAGAAAGCAGGCGGCTGTGCTGGCATCCAAGCCCGTCGCTGCAGTCCGAGCAACCAAGAAGCTTCTCCGGCAGGAGCAAACCGAAGTGATCGCCGAGCGAATCGACGCGGAGGCGGAGATCTTTTGCAAGATGCTTCAAGAGCCACCGGCGCAGGCCGCGATTCGCAGATTCTTGAGCAAGAATAAGTAGGAGCTGTCAGACGAAATTGTCGGGGCGTTCGACGCAGTAGATCCCGCCGGGAGCCTCGATGAGGGTCGCGCACTGGTTGCAATGAGTGCAGCCGTTCTCGTACCCCGGGCGCGCTTGCGCATGCTTCGGGAAATCCGGATCGAAAATCAGGGCGCGACCGAGCTGGATGAAATCGAAGCCGCTGCTCATCACTCGGCGGATGCTGTCGTTCGTGCACACACCTCCGATGTAGCAGACCCCGCACTGCACTCGATCGCGGATGCGCTGCGCGTGCTCCAGGAAATAGGTCTCTTCGTAGGGGTAGCGCTTGAACATCACGGGCGCCGAAAGCTTGATGGCGATCTTCATCAACAGGCTCTTTTCGTGTTTGACGAGGCCCGGCGCCAGGCTGTCCCCCCGAAACAAGAGCATCGGATTCATGCTGCTCGTACCGCCGCTGCACACGATGACGTCCAAACCGCCTGCCTCGAGCATGGCGGCGATCTCGACCGAGTCTTCGTACGCCACACCACCCCTCACACCGTCTGTCATGCTAATCTTGCCGAGCAGTGGGTAGTCGTCGCCGACCGCGTCTCGGACCGCTGCAAGCACCTCCAGGCCGAATCTCATTCGGTTCGTTAGAGAGCCACCATACTCGTCGGAGCGCTTGTTGGTCTTCGGACTTATGAACTGGCTGATGCCGTAGCCGTGCCCGAAGTGAATTTCGATCGCGTCGAAGCCCACCGACTTCATGAAGACGGCGGCTCGCCGAAAGACTTCGACGCGATCGCGAATCTGCTCTTTGGTCATCGCGTCGATGCGGGGGAGGCCATAGGCGAGACCGAGGGCGTTGAGCCCTTTCGACGGGCCTAGGGGTCGCTTCCCTTGGAGCTCTCGGTTCTTCGTGAAGGCGCCAGCATGGCCGAGCTGGCCTGAAACTTTGGTGCCAGTGGCGTGGAGAGTCCGCATGAAGTGCTCGAGCTCGGAGCGAATCCCTTCATGCATGTACATCATGTTTTCGTGGATTCGCCCATCTGCCTCCGCTGCGCAGTACGCGATCGTGGTCATTGCGATGCCTCCATGACCGATCCGTTCGTGAAACCGGGTAAAGGCCGCATTTGGGATGCCCCCGGGGCATTTACCCTCGAAGGTCGCCGCCTTGATCAGGCGGTTTCGTAAGGTGAGGCCGCTGATCTTCGCCTCGGAAAAGCACCTCTCAAGTGGGTCCGCCATCGGTCGTTGCCAAGCCTATCACTGGCTCGACTCCTGGCGAGCATCGAGGTCAGCTTGGCGAAGGGAAGAGAACTCCCCCAAAAGCGAGCCACGCTGCCAAAAGCGTGAGCAGGATGTTCACCGATTGCCCCGTAGCGTAGAGAAGGATCGGTTTGCCGCCGACGAGCTGCTCGGTGAGGCGCCGGAAATTCGATTCGAGGCCGATGGAGACGAACGCCATTGCGAAGAACCAACCTCGAAAACCCTTGGTCACCTTCGTGATGGCCACCGTGCCCTCCGGCCCGAACATCGGAACGAACACGAACGATGAAAGCGCAGACGCGAGCAGGAAGCCCAAAACGAACTTCGGAAAACGCTCCCAGAGGATCCGGGCCGAGGGGCGCCCATTTGCGTTGGGCTCGACCTTGGCCACCCAGTAAAGCGCGATCACGAAAGCGATGCCGCCGATCATGGTGTTTTGAATCATCTTGACGACGGCTGCGACTTGCTCGGCCTCTTCCCCGAGCATCGCGCCCGCGGCAACCACAGCCCCGGTGGAATCGACGGTGCCACCGATCCATGCCCCTGCGACCCATGCGTCGAGCCCCAGCGCGCGGCTCAAAGCAGGCATACCCACCATCATGCCCACTGTGAAGATCATGGTGAGCCCGATCCCCAAGGTGAGCTCTTCTTTCTTCGCGCGTACCGCTGCCGCCACCGCCACGGCCGCGCTCACCCCGCACACCGAGGTCGCACACGCAATGATGATCGTGAGCGCTTTCGACGGCATCTGAAGGACGCGCGTCCCAAAGCTCCACATCAGCAGGATGATTACGGGGGTGACGAGATACGCGACCAGCAAGCCGGGGCCACCGAGCTCGACGATCCTTCCCAAGAGCAGCTCCGCTCCCAGCAACACCAGGCCCATCTTGATGAAGAGCTCGGAACGGGCGCCGACTTCGAGCCAGGCGGGCGCGCCAACGGTGTTCGAGACGAGTAGACCAAGGCCCAACGCCCAAAGCGCATACCCGAGCCCCCACGAACGAAGGGTGCCTTGCGCGCCGACGGTTTGCGCGAGCCATGCCAATACGAACACGATCAAGGCCCCCGGGATGTATGGTGTCAGCTCGGAGCCTGTGGCTTTGACCGCGACGGCCGTGAGCCCGACGAGGATGCCGGCCAAGGCCAGCAGGCCACCGTACGACCCGCTCCACGCCTCGAAAGCATCGGTCGACCACGACGCCACTTTGGGCACGGCCCCAACCCAACCTGCCGCCGCCGCGACTATGATCACAAACCCCAACCATACCGACCACCAGTCCTCGGAACGGAGCGCGCGCATGGGATGCTACGGCCGGCTTCCGAGATACGCCTGGACCGCACGCGGCAGGCGCTGACGCCGCAACGCCTGGGTGAGGGCCCAGCGTTGGTCTTCCGGATCCTCGAGGAAGTGGGTTTCGCTTCCTTCATGAAATGCGATCGGCACGCCGTCTCGAAAGAGGACACGGTTCTTCGGTGTAGCGGGGACTCGGTGCCCTGGGGTCAAGATGCCGACGAGGTTGAGCGGGTCCGCCGCGCTGATCGAGATGAGCTCATCGGACTTCGGTTTGCGGCGGGACTTGCGAAGGGCTGTGACCGCTTCGGGAAGGGCGTACTGCTCCCCAGCAAAACCGGCGACGAACCTGCCGCCACGAATGCGCCCTTGCGCCTCGAGTCGGCGATAGACGCGAAGGAGGGCATACCACGGGGGCAAGTCGCCCTCGCGATCGAGGACCCGCCGAAACACGACGCCCCATCGCCGCAGAAGGGTCCAAGCTACGCTCTCGACATCGTGCTCCTCCGGTGCGTCCGGCAAAACGGTCCATCGCCCCGCCGCTTCCATGCTGTATGCCGGGGCGGCCCGCCGGCCGCGTCGTCGTCGTTTCGGATCGGGCGCAAGTAGGGCTCGAAGCCCCGTGAAGCCGTCGGCGGTCACGAGACCAAGAGACACGAGCTCGCCGAGCGCCTCTTCGGCTTGCGTGGGGAGGAGGCTCGTTTCGCGGACGATGTCGTCGAAGAAGCTCGCGCCGGCCCGGCGCATCATCTCGAGCGCGATCGTCGCGTTGGTCGAGGTGGGCCCTTCGCCCATCGGCCGAAAACGCCAGGTGCGCGCGTATTCGCGGCGCGAGAACGCGATGGGGCTGGTCCGGATAGGGCTCGATGCCCGTCCCGTCGGCGGCATGCGACGACTCCACGTCACGCGCCCCGAGATGCATAGACTGTCAAGCCAACTCGGATCGTAGCCTTCCATTCTGGCGGGCAGAATGTCCGACTCCCAGGCGGCTGCCCCCGCTTCGAGACCCTCGAGCTGCTCGATGAGCACCGCCAAACCCTCCGGCCCATCCATGCGCGTATCCGGGGCTGCGTGTTGCCAACCCAAGAGAAAGCGCATGAAGTCCGCGGCGGTGACCGCTTCGATCTCTTTTCGAAGCCGGTTGAGCGTGTACCTGTGAATGCGGGCTAGGAGGCCGCGCTCGCACCACTCGGTGTCGGTCGATTCGGGTGAGAACGTGCCTCGAAGCACGAAGCCCTCGCTTTCGAGCGCCGCAAGGCTCCCATCGACCAGACCGCGGTCGAGCCCGAGTGCCTCGGCGACCGAGCTACTGGTGATCGGACCCGACGCCTGCAGACGACCACGCACGACTTCGCGAGTCGCTTCGTCTCGAGTCCATGGATCCCGACGATGCCTTTCGGGAACCTTCACTTCGGTTAGGGCCCCTCCATCGGGCCAGGCAGCTTGAACGAGCGGAAGTCGCTCGGCCGCGGTCCACAAGGTGCGCTCCGACACTAGGAATCGCGTCGCCCGCCCCGATGCCTCGAGCTCGCCGAGCCATGCATGCCATGGGCCGGCGCCGATCTCGGAGTCGCTAAAGCAGTTGTGCATCAGAAGCGCGTCGTGCAGCTCGTCCGCATCGCGCGGCTCGGGCCATGCTTCCCCTCGCACACGGTCAATTGCCGCTGGGTCGAGCGCCCCGAGATCCGACGCTTGGGAGGGGTCGAGCCAGCGCCGAGACATCACGGCTTGGGTGCGCCTTTCTTCCAGGGGGGCGTCGTCGAGAAACGCGTAGGGCTTTGCGTTTAGAATTTCCTGTGCGAGCGGCGAGGGCTCGGTCAGGTCCCGCGCGAGCAAGGTGAGCTCGCCGGCCTGCAATCGCCGGAGAAGCGCCTCGAGGCCCTCGATGTCCATGGCCTCGTGAAGACAGTCGTCAATCGTTTGGCAGACCAAGGGATGATCTGGGATTTCTCGATCGCCCGCGACGTTTTCGAGGCAAGCCACCTGATCAGGAAAGCAAAGGGCCAACAAATCGTCGGCTTGCATACGTTGGAAAGGCGGCGGGACTTTTTTGCCGCCGCGAAACCGGAGAATCGCCAAGGCCCGGGTCGCGTTCCAACGCCAGCGTGTCTGGAACATCGGCGCATCGAGCATTGCCTGAATCAACACGTCGCGAACGTTGTCGGTGCGCAGAAATCGAAATACCTCTTCGAGCGGAAAACTGTGCGTCGGGCCGAGCGAGAGCACGATCGCATCCTCGCTGGCTGCCGCTTGAAGCTCGACGTTGAAGCTCCGGCAGAAACGCTTGCGGAGCGAGAGCCCCCAGGCGCGGTTGATTCGACTGCCGAAGGGCGCGTGGACGACGAGGTGCATCGCGCCCGTCTCGTCGAAAAACCGCTCGAGGATGATCGCGTCCCTCGTGGGCATCGCGCCGAGGGCGGTACGCGAAGCCAGCAGATACTCGGAGATCTGCCTCGCTGCGGATTGTCCGACTGCGGTTTCCTGTTGGAGCCAATCGACCACAGCGGCAGCGTCGTGATTGCGCGCCTCGACGCCTTCACGCACGGCGTTGACCGATTCTGACAGGAGATCGGCACGTGAGGGCGCCTCGCCGAACCAGAACGGAAGGCTCGGAGGCTTGCCCCGTGCGTCCGCCACCCGAACGACGCCGGGCTCGACCCGCAGGATTTCGTACGAGACGTTGCCCAACTGAAAAATGTCGCCCGCCATACTCTCGATGGCGAAGTCTTCGTTTAGTGTACCGACTCTCAGCCCCTCCGGTTCGAGCCGCACTTCGTAGTCGAAGGTGTCTGGGATTGCGCCCCCGTTGGTGATCGCGGTGAGCCGAGCGCTTCGTCGTGGACGAATGCGGCGGTTGACCTCGTCGTGGTGCAAGAATGCCCCACGGCGACCTCGGCTCGTCGCGAAGCCGTCGGAAAGAACGCGAACTACTTGGTCAAAGGTCTCTTCGTCGAGGCTCCGATAGGGCCAAGCACGGCGAATCATCGCGAGCAGCGCGTCCTCGCTCCACTCCTCCTCGGAAGCAGCACTAGCGACGATCTGTTGCGCCAGAATGTCGAGCGGGCCTGTAGGGATTTCGATGCGGTCTAGCTCCCGGCGCTGCACGCAACGCATGATCGCGGCGCACTCGACCAGGTCGTCGCGGCTCATCGGGAATAGCCGACCCTTGGGTGTCCCGCCGTGCCAGTGGCCGGAGCGCCCCACGCGCTGAAGGAGGGTCGCCACCGAGTGGGGCGAGCCGAGTTGGCACACGAGATCCACGTCGCCCACGTCGATCCCGAGCTCGAGGGATGCCGTCGCGACGACGGCTTGGAGGTCCCCGGACTTCAGGCGCCGCTCGGCTTCGAGTCGGTGCTTGCGCGCCAGGCTTCCGTGATGCGAGGTCACCGCCTCTTCTCCGAGCAGCTCACCCAGATGCCGGGTGACCCGTTCGGCGAGCCGCCGCGTGTTGACGAAGATCAACGTGGTGTTGTGCGCTTCGACCAGCGCGGCGAGTTTTTGATAGATCTCCTCCCAGACCTCTAAAGACATCACCGTCTCGAGCGGTGAGCCAGGCATCTCGATAGCCAAATCCATCTCTCTTTGATGGCCGACATCGACGATTCGGCAGTGGGGTTCGCCAGTGATGTGCGTGCGTTCCTTGGCGCCGACCAGGAAGCGGGCCACCAGCTCGATCGGGTTTTGCGTCGCCGATAGGCCGATGCGGGTGATGTCGCGACCCACCAGTTCCCGAAGCCGTTCGAGCGACAGGGAAAGATGAGAGCCACGCTTGTTCGTGACGACCGCGTGAATCTCATCGACGATCACCGTCTTCACGTCCGACAGCATGCGTCGCCCACCTTCGCTGGTGAGCAAGATGTAGAGGGATTCAGGGGTCGTGACGAATATGTGCGGCGGTGACTTCACCATCTTCGTTCGGAGGTACGACGGTGTGTCGCCCGTACGCACTGCCGTTCGAATGTCGACATCACCGAACCCCAACTCCTCCAGCGTGCTGCGAATCCCCTCGAGCGGAGCCTGCAGGTTGCGTTCGATGTCGTTACTGAGCGCCTTGAGCGGCGACACGTAAAGGACCTGCACCCGGTCGGGCAGTCCCTCTTCGAGACCTTGGCGGACGAGGTCGTCGATCGCGCATAGGAACGCTGCCAGCGTCTTGCCTGACCCGGTTGGTGAGGCGATCAACGTGTGGTTTCCCGCGCGAATTGCTGGCCAGCCCTTCACTTGCGGCGGCGTCGGCTCACCAAACGTGCGGTCGAACCACGTGGCCACGGCAGGGTGAAAGCCGGCAAGGGGCATGGGCTTCGATCTAGCACCGGCAGACGGTGGCGGTAGCCCCATACGCTCGCTCCGCCCCCCATTGCCAACGAGACACCGGATCGGGTAACACCGCCCAATGAGCTCTGGGCTCACGGCTTGGAGACCGCTTTGGCTATGGGCGCTTCTGCTCGCCTTTGTGCCGGTGGCGCAGGCAGACGTCCCGCCAGATGATCCCGGGCAAGTTGCCACCCTTCCTGAAGCGGTTGGCGCTCACTGGGTCTGGGTTCCGGACCGAGCGCTTCGCCGAACCGCTCTGTTCGACGGCGCCGTCGGTAACATGTTGGGGCTGATCGACAGCGGGATGACGATCACACCCAAAGCACCCCAGTGGTCAAAGCGGCGAGGAGAGATCTACGCCGTCGACACCATCTACACGCGCGGCCATCACGGCGACCGCAAAGACTATGTCTTCAGCTACGATGCGCGCACTCTGGAGGTGAAGGGCGAGGTCGAGATCCCGCCTCGCACCGGCGACACGGGCACAGGAATCGCTTTGGTCGGCGTGCTGGATCTAGAGCGATTTCTGGTTGTGCTCAACCAGTCACCGGGGAGCTCGGTTTCGGTGGTCGACCTCGTCGAGCAAAAGTTCGTCGGCGAGATTCAAACGGCGGGGTGTGCAGGGGTGTACCCAGCAGGGCCTCGGCGTTTCGGAATGCTCTGTGGCAATGGAACAGCCGTGTTGGTCATGTTGACAGAGCAGGGCGAGCTCGACCGAATCACGAGAAGCACTCCCTTCTTCGATGTGGTTGCAGATCCGGTTTCCGAAAAAGGCACCCGCAAGGGGACGAGTTGGCTCTTCACCAGTTTTGGGGGGCAACTTCACGAGATCGATTTCTCTGGCGACGCACCAGCGCCCGCCGAGCCGTGGTCGCTCTTCAGCGACAAAGAGCGCAAGCGTAACTGGCGGGTTGGCGGTGGCCAACATCTCACCTACCACCGACCGAGCGGGCGCCTCTATTCAATCGTACACAAAGGCGGTCCGGGCTCTCACAAAGACCCAGGAACCGAGGTCTGGGTCTGGGACGCTGCGACGCACGAAAAGGTCGCCACCTTTTCGATGCCCAACGTGCTCATTCCTTTCATTCGGCCACAATTGGGAATCGAGGCGGGCGGCTTCGTCGATTGGTTGCTCAAGGCTCTGCTGCCGAATCTGGGGGTGCACAGCATCGTCGTCACCCAGGACGACCAGCCGCTGCTCTTCGTGCGCCATGCGGATCTCGGGGCGGTCGGCGTCCTCGATGCCATGAGCGGGGAGCATCTTCGCGACCTCGAGGAGGTCGGCCTTTCAGGTGTACTCTTGGTGGTGCCATGATCGATCCGGTCGTTTCGGTTTCGCTTCGCTGTGTGTTGGCGCTCCTCTTCGCAACGGCGGGCTGGCACAAACTTTCCAACCAGACCCGTTTCGCATCAACGGTCGAAGCGTATCGGTTGCTCCCAACTTGGCTCGCAAAGCGCCTTGCCCGAGGGTTGCCTGTCCTGGAGATCACCATCGCACTTTCGCTTCTCCTGCCGGTGCACCGTCTAGCAGCGCTCGGAGCCGCAGCGCTCCTACTTCTCTATAGTGTTGCCATCGCGATCAATCTTGCTCGCGGTCGCCGCGACATCGACTGCGGCTGCTATGGGTCAGCAGCGAAAATTCCGCTCGACGTGATGCTGCTCGCTCGGA
>JBFICQ010000086.1:0-12201 GCA_041581895.1 Polyangiales bacterium
CATGTGCCGGACGGCTCGCTTGCACTCGTCGGCCCGGTTCACTGATGGGCTAGGGCCGACGCAACCTCGCCTCGTGACTGTGACCAACCCGAGCGGACTGCCGTTAGACGGGTTGGCACTCCCCACGCCGCCCCATGACCGCATCCCACGCCCTGCCTCTGGCCCGAGCGACCGGCTTGACAGGGGGCGAGGGCATCTCAACGCTCCGCTGCATGGCTGATCCGGTTTCCCAAGAGCTCTTCGCCCGCGCTACCAAGGTCATTCCAGGCGGTGTCAATTCTCCGGTCCGCGCTTTCCGAGCCGTGGGAGGAGAGCCGATCTTCATCAAGGAGGCGCACGGCCCGCTTCTCGTCGGCGCCGACGGCACCGAATACATCGACTACATCGGTTCTTGGGGCCCGATGATCCTTGGTCACGCGCAACCCGAGGTAGTGTCGGCGATTCAACGCGCGGCGGAAAAAGGCTCGAGTTACGGCGCACCAACCGAAGCCGAAATCGCCATGGCGGAACGCATTCGCGATGCGTTTCCCTCCATGGAGATGTCGCGGCTCGTGTCGAGTGGCACCGAAGCAACGATGGGTGCGCTCCGCGTGGCGCGCGGCTTCACCGGGCGCGACCTGATCGTGAAATGCATCGGCGGCTATCACGGCGGTGCTGATTACTTGCTCGTCAAGGGCGGAAGCGGCCTTGCGACCCTCGGCGAGCCCGATAGCGCCGGCGTTCCTGCGGCAATCGCCGGAACTACCGCGGTCGTTCCCTTTAACGACGCCTACGCGCTCGAGCAGCTCTTCAAGGAACGCGGCGGCGAGATTGCGGCCGTGATCGTCGAGCCAGTCGCCGGCAATATGGGTTGCGTCCCGCCCGATCCCGTCTGGCTCGACGCCCTCCGCACCCAGACCCAAAACCACGGGGCCCTTTTGATCTGCGACGAAGTGATGACGGGTTTTCGGGTGGCATGGGGTGGCGCCCAGGCCCTTTACGACATCCGGCCCGATCTCACCTGTCTCGGGAAGATCATCGGCGGGGGCCTTCCGGTTGGCGCCTACGGCGGTCGCGCCGACATCATGGAGAAGGTCGCTCCCGTCGGACCGGTCTACCAAGCGGGCACCCTTAGCGGAAACCCACTTGCAGTCGCGGCCGGGTTGCAAACATTGGAGCTACTTTTGCGGCCCGGTGTCTACGATGACCTCGAGCACAAGGGCGACCAAGTGCAAGCCCTGATCGAACAACATGCGGGAGCGGCTGGCGTGCCGATCGTCGTGCAGCGCGTGGGCTCGATGCTGACCGCGTTCTTCCGCGGAAAGCCCGTCCGCAATTGGGACGAGGCAGCCGACACCGATCGTGATGCCTTCGGCCGTTGGCACGCCGCCCTTCTCGGCAACGGGGTCTACTGGCCTCCAAGTCAGTTCGAGGCGGCGTTCGTATCGCTCGCCCACGACGCCGACGCGCTCGAGAAGACCGGGCGCGCCTTCGAGGCTGCTTTCGCCTCGCTATAGATCCGCAAAGACGCGCACTTACGCGCATTCAAGTCGTCCGCAACCAAGCTTGACCCTACATACCCCCGTGCTATACGCCGCGCGCTCGTTGAGCGTAGATCCTTGGAACTGTAGGGAAAAGATGTGCTGGCGATGCTCCTCAACCGCGAACAACGGGAGCAGCTCAAGCAGCTGGGCAGCCTGTCGACGATCGGCCTTGAGCTGGGCCTGTCGATCGCACTCGGCTACCTCGGAGGCCGCTGGTTGGACGGCAAGCTAGGCACGGAGCCCTGGCTCCAATGGATCGGGCTCGCCCTTGGGCTTGCCGCAGGCGCTCGAAGCCTCTACAGGGTCGTCCGTCGTGCCCGACGGATGATGGAAGAAGAAGACGAATCCCCGTGATCGACCAACTGAAAACGCACATTCCTCGTTACGTCGCCGTCGCAGCGGTGGCGTTGGTCGCGTTCGGCTTCTTGCTTGGCGGGACGACGATTGGCGTAGGCGCGTTCATCGGTAGTGTCGTGGCCGTGTTAGACGCCTGGGCGCTCACCTGGCTCGGCGTGAGGGTCGTGTCCGGCGCCGGTTTCATGAGTCGTGGCTTCGCCGCAGCGCTTCTCGGCGTGAAGCTTTTCCTGTTACTTGGTGTTTGTTGGGCATTGCTCGCTCGCTTCGGCGTTGACCCGATGGGCTTTTGCATAGGCCTCGGCGCGCTGGTTCTGGGGATGCTGTACGGCGGGGCGGAGCTCTCATTCAGGGAGGCCCAGGCCGCTCGCGAAGCCCAAACGGCGGGGGAGGGCTAACGCATGCCGCATGGCGAGTCATGGTTCAGCTTCCTGCCGTTCTACGAGCCCTTGCGGCATTGGATGTCGGAGGTATTCGGCCCGAGCTATCTCGAGGGCACTACGAGCCTGGGGGCGCAGCACGTCATCGCGTACGTATTCATCGTGGTGTTCCTCATTGGCGTCGGTCTCTACGTAAACCGCCGTCTGAAGAACACCGAGGACAACATCCTCCCCGAGGGGAAAGTCACGTTTTACGGGTTCATCGAGACGATCGTGGGCGCGAGCTACAGGATGTCGGCGGATCTCATGGGCCCCAAGCCTGCGAAGTACTTTTTGCCGCTGATTGGGGCCTGCGCCTTGGTGATCTTTTTCTCGAACGCCCTTGGGTTGATTCCGGGCTTCCTGCCCCCGACCGACAACCTGAACACTACGTTCGCGATGGCGATGGTGATTTTCGTGACCACTCACGTGTACGGCGTGAAAGAGCACGGTTTCGTCAACTACTTCTCACACTTCTTTGGGCCCAAAGTGCCCTGGTGGATCGCCTGGTTCATCAACCCACTCATGTTCGTGATCGAGCTCATCAGCCACATCGTTCGCCCTATCACACTCGCCATTCGTCTCATGGCCAACATGACGGCCGACCATCTCGTACTGGGCATTTTCGTAACGCTGTTTGCCGGCATGGGATTGGTGCTACTGCCCGTACCCGTCGTTTTTTACGTGCTCGGTTGCCTAGTCGTGACCGTTCAGACCTTGGTCTTTTGCTTGCTGTCGGTGATTTACATCACCCTCGCGATTCAGCACGAAGAGGAACACTAAGTTTCCCTCTTAGAGAGGGGTTTTGAGGAGGCTCTCGAAAATGAAGAAAATGGCATTACGAATGGTCGGCTTGGTTGCGCCGCTCATGCTCGCCGCAACGGCCTTCGCGCAGGATGCGCCAGCGGCGGAAGACTCGACGGCGATCGCGGGTCGGGCGCTCGCGGCGGGGCTGGGTATTGGCATCGCAGCATTTGGCTGTGGCATGGGTCAGGGTCGCGCCGCGGCCGCTGCACTCGAGGGCATCGCCCGGAATCCGAACGCTTCCGGCAAGATCCTCGTCCCGCTGATTCTCGGCTTGGCGCTCATCGAGTCGCTCGCGATTTACGCGCTGGTCATTGCATTTACGGTGCAGCCGTAGCACGCCGCGTCAGGACGCGGTCGGAACCGACGGTGTCCTGGCGGGTGGCGACTCAGCGCACCATACTTGAGTGATGACCAGCGAGCAGGGCCCGAGCTCTTCACCGAATTCCCCGAAACGCAGTGGCGTTCCCGGTGCCGTCAAGGTTGGCACCGTATTCGTGGTTCTGGTGGGCGCTGCTGCCTGGCTCTTGTCGAGCAGCGAAAACCCGTTCGTCTACTCGAAGCTCGTGGACGAAGTCATGGACGAACCCGCCTCGTTCGAGGGTCGACGCTTGCGGGTCGAAGGCGAGCTCCGCCAGGGCTCGATTAAGTTCCGGGAGTCCCCCTGTGAGTGGCGGTTCGTCCTCTACAAAGAGGACAAGGAGATGCCGGTTCGCTTTCCGCAATGCGTCGTGCCCGACACGTTTCGAGACGGCATGGGCATTCAAGTGACCGTCCAAGGAGAGCTCCGCGCCGACGGCGTGTTTCTCGCGAACCAGGTCATTCCGCGCTGCCCCTCTAAGTACGAGATGCAGCAGCGCATGGAGGCCGGCGAGGAAATGCCGTACGACCCTAGTGCCAAGCTTCCGGGCGCGGGCGAAAGCTAAGAAGCCCGCCTCCACCGAGACGGGCCCCCATCGTATCCATTGTAGCCCGCTGCGACCGAGTCGCACCGCGGCCGAGCATCACATCCCTTCGACCTGCGCGACCTTCTTTTCGTGTCGGGTCTTTTCTTGCTCAACCTGCTTGTCGAGAGCCTCGAGCTGCTTCTTGTGCTGCGCGCTCATCCGCTCTCGCTTTTTTTCGAGCGCAGCCATCCGGTTTTCGTGGCGCTTATCCTCGGCCTCCATCACGCGGGCTTTGCGCTTGGCCTTCGCCTCTTCGGCTTTGGCCTTCTGGGCAGCTTTGCGTGCCTCGGCGTCGGCTTTCGCTTTGTCGCGCTTGGCCTGCGCGTCGCTCTTGGGTTCGGTGCCCTTGGCTTTGGCCTCGCCGCCCTTAGCCTTGGCCTCGTCGCCCTTGGCTTTGGCCTCGCCGCCCTTAGCCTTGGCGTCGCCCTTGGCCTCGTCCCCTTTTTCTTTCGCCTTCTTAGCTTCGCCCTTGGCCTTGCCCATGGCTTTTTCGTGATGATCGGCGCTCGCGGTGGGTACGGTCGCGACGGCGGCACCAAACATCAGGGCCAGCGCCATGCACAGCGATGAAATGACTCTCATTGAATTCCTCCCTTGGCATGTGAACGCAGACGAACTGCCCCCCGTCCACAGCGCCTCTCTACCCTAGGCGGCTCTCGGGCGACTCTCAAATCGTTCCGATCTTGACCCATCCGCCTATACAGCCGTACAGTGCTGCGCATGAGCACAGTGGGGGGCCGGCCGGCCCGGCCGTTTGGCGAGCAAAAACGAGGGCTTCGCCGGGTCGCCAAACCATGGGATCGCCCGCGCGGCGCTGAGGAAGCACTTGCGCGATGGGAGTCCGACGGCACCTGGCGCAACGTGACATGGAGTCACGGAGTCGAAGCCCACGAGCCGAGCACAGCGGCCATGCCGCCTTCGTTGTCTCCCGCGGTCGTGCGGGCGCTTTCCCTGCGGGGGGTCGACCAGCTCTACAGCCATCAGGCGGACGCGTTCGAGCTTGCATCTGCGGGCAGGCATGTCGTCGTAGCGACACCGACCGCATCCGGCAAAAGCCTTTGCTACAACCTTCCGATTCTCCAGGCGCTCGCCTCGGACTCGAGCGCGCGCGCTCTCTATCTCTTCCCCACCAAGGCCCTGTCGCGCGATCAAGAGGAGTCTCTTCGCCAGCTGATGCGCGACGCGGAGCTCGCGATTGGAACGATCACTTACGATGGCGATACCCCGAATGACGCCCGCCGCGCCGCCCGGCAGCGGGCGGGGGTCCTGCTCACCAACCCGGACATGCTTCATGCGGGCATCATGCCTCACCACACGGCATGGGCGCGATTGTTCTCGAACTTGAAGTACGTCGTCATCGACGAGCTCCACACCTACCGCGGTGTTTTTGGCTCGCACCTCGCCAATGTCATTCGGCGGTTGCTACGGATTGCGCGCTTTCATGGGTCGTCGCCCACGTTTCTGTTCGCCTCGGCAACCATAGGCAATCCACAAGAGCACGCACAAAGGATTTGCGGCGAGCCGGTCGAGCTGATCGACCAAAGCGGCGCGCCAACGGGGCCCCGTAGACTCGTGGTGTACAACCCCCCGGTAGTCAATGCAGAGCTCGGCATTCGTCAGAGTTACCTCAAGACCGCGGTGCGGCTCACGCAGGACCTCGTTCGGGCGGGGGTGCCGACATTGGTTTTCGGTAACTCCCGTAACGGTGTCGAGGTCATGCTCAAGTATCTGCGCGACCGGGTCGTGCGCGACCAGATCGATCCTGCGGCGATTCACGCCTATCGCGGCGGCTATCTGCCTGACACTCGGCGCCGAATCGAGGCGGCTCTTCGAGCCGGCGACATTCGATGTGTCGTTGCGACCAACGCGCTCGAGCTCGGCATCGACATCGGAGCTCTCGATGCCGTGGTGTGCGCAGGCTACCCCGGAACGATGGCGGGGCTTTGGCAGCGCTTCGGTCGAGCCGGGCGTCGACGAGACCTATCCCTCTCCGTGCTGGTTTCTTCGAGCAATCCGATAGACCAATACGTCGCGCGGCATCCTCGCCAGTTGGTGTCGGCGCCCATCGAGCACGCCCGGATCGACCCCAACAACATCGAAATCCTAATCCAGCACCTCAAGTGTGCGGCGTTCGAGCTGCCTTTCGAGCCAAACGACCTATACGGCGATGTCCCAGATGATGCGCTCGCCGAAGCCCTCGACTACCTGGCCGACCACGGGGTCATTCACCCGACGCCGGGCCATGCTGGCTCGATCTATCACTGGGCATCGGACAGCTATCCAGCCAACAACGTCTCTTTGAGGAGCGCTAGCTGGGACAACTTCGTCATCATCGATCTCGACGGCAATAAGACGATCGCCGAGATGGATTGGCGCAGCACACACACGATGCTGCACGAGCAAGCGATCTATCAACATGAGGGCGGCCAGTACCAGGTCGAGCGCCTCGACTTCGACAACCACAAGGCATTCGTTCGGCTTGTGAAACCCGACTACTACACGACAGCGATGACACACAGCAAGGTCACGGTGCTCGAGCAAGACCAGGGCGCGACGATCGATCTCGACGAGGTACCCCTCGAAGCTGCGCTGGGGGATGTGACCGTCGTCGAAAAAGTGGTTGGCTACAAAAAGATCAAGTTTCACACTCACGAGAACGTCGGTTATGGCGAGGTGCACTTACCGGAGATGCAAAAGCACACCACCTCGTTTTGGCTGACTTTCCCGGAAGAGTTCGTGCAGAGTCAGCCCGAGCCCCGGGCTGTCATCGTCGATGCGCTGCGCGGGCTTTCGAAGGCGATGCACGTGGTGGGTGCGGTCGGTCTCATGATCGACCCACGCGACCTCGGGCGGACTCTCGGGAGCCGCACCGAAGACGAAGCGCCCCCGAGCAACGCCCAAGGCCCGGGCTATGACCCGACGATCTTTCTCTACGACACGGTCGCCGGCGGGATTGGCCTCGCGCCGCGGCTCTTCGAAGAGCGCGAGGAGCTCTTGCGACGCGCACGGCACTTGATCGAAAGCTGCGACTGCGACGAAGGCTGCCCTGGTTGCATCGGTCCCGACGCGTCAGGGGACGACGAGCCCGAGGCAGCTCGCAAGCAGTTGATTCTCGGCCTCTTGGATGCAGTCGGAATTCGCGCAACCCACTGAAGCACGATGTCGATCAAACGAAGCCTCGCTCGTCTTGCGCATGCGCCTCCTCGAAGTCTCGATGTCGCCGCCGTTCGTGGAGCGCTTCCCGGACAGACTACGCAGACCGAACACGGGGAGCTTCATCTGATCGACGAGTATCTCGAGCCACGCCATCACCATGGGCGCGCCCCAATCGCAAACGCGCTTTGCGTGTCGTCCGAGCGGCTGGCGCAGCTCGCCTTGGACCCAGCTCTCGAAGAGGTCGATATCAAGCGGGCGATGTTCTTCGATACCGAGACCACGGGTCTTGCGGGAGGAACGGGCACCGTGCCCTTCTTGATCGGCATCGGTTGGTTCGAGGACGAATCGCTTCGCATCCAGCAGCTGTTTCTTCCCGAGCTCGGGCGGGAGGCGCCGATGCTCCACTGGGTTCGCGAACGCATTCGGCAAAGCTCGTGCTTGGTCTCCTTCAACGGAAAGACGTTCGACTGGCCGCTCTTGCGCAACCGCTTCGTGATGAACCGCGTGCGAGCGCCCAAGCTCCCGCCGCACCTCGACCTCTTGCATTGCGCCCGTCGGATTTTGAAGCGGCGCCTCCGGTCGATTCGTCTGGTCGAGCTCGAGCGAGAGGTGCTCGGGATGTATCGAGAGGACGATGTCTCCGGGGCGCTGATCCCGCAGCTCTACTTCGATTACCTCGATGGCGGAGATGTCTCGCCAATCGCGCGCGTCATCGAACACAACGCGAACGACTTGATCGCGTTGGCTGCGCTCGTCGCCGAGCTCGTCTCCCATTTCGACGAGGTTCACGGTGACGACGATCCGCGCGATCACCTTTCGTACGCCAGGTTGGCCGAGCGCGCGGGCGATCGAGGTCGCGCACGATCTTTCGCGAAGGCGGCTGCCGACGGCGGGGGAGATGCGGCCTGCACCGTGGAGGCGCATCTACTGACGGCACGGATGGCACGACGGAGCGGGGACTTCGAAGACGAGGAGCGAGCGCTTTTAGACGCGTTGCGAGCCGCCACCGAAGACGAGCTCAGGTCGACCGTGCAGCTGCTATTGAGCAAGCACTACGAGCATCGCCGCAAAGACCTCGCACGCGCTCTCGAGCATGCGGTCGCGACGACACTGGCCGAAGGCGAAGAGGCCTCACACCGTCGCGTCCTTCGCCTGGAGCGTCGGCTGGCCCGTCAAACGTGAAGTTTTTTCAGACGTTGGAGGTCCCTGTGGCACGTAGTGGCACACGGGCGTAGGCTCGTGGGTCTGAAATCACTATGGTTTTTCGAGCTTCCGTTGGCACTGAAGTTGCTGCTACCCCGAGCCGGGCATGCTCATACGGAGAGGAACGATGAATCGATTCAGGACTTGCGTGGTGTTGGGGGCGTTCATGGTGCTCGGGGCCGGTTGCGGGGGAACCGGCGATACGGAGGCAGCTCCCCTCGAGGGGTTCGTCTGCGGCGCTGACGGAAATACCTATTCCGTCGAGGAGGCCGCACGCGAGAAACAGGAGGTTGCCCACCGTGGGCGGTGCGACGAGCCGATGCCCTGCGCGTCACCGCTCGACTGCTTCGTCGGCGACGTCTGCGCGCGCCGCAACGGCAACGGGGATCTCGATGCCTTGAACGGCTCCCCCGCGCATTGGTGCGTTCCAGGGCCCACGCGGTGCAACTGCCCGGGTGTGTTCGAGCCGGTCTGCGGAGGCGATTGGCGCAACTACATCAATGCCTGCGAAGCGGCTTGTGCTGGCGTGGGCGTGCGGTACGAGGGGTACTGTGAGGAGCCCCCAGGCCAAGGTTGTGTGCGCGCGGGCTGTAGTGGTCAGCTTTGTGTCGAGGAGGGCGTTCCTATCGTCAGCACTTGTGAATGGCGAGACGTTTACGTGTGCTACCAGGAGGCCACCTGTGAGCGGCAACAGAACGGGCAGTGCGGGTTCACACCCACGCACGAGCTAGTCGAGTGCTTGGAGAGCCACGGTCAAGGAATGTGCCGCGTCGATCCACGCTGGCAGGATGGGTTCATCGCCGAGTGCGAAAGCGAGCAGGTGCCAGGCATCGTCGGCATCGTCGAGGTGACGCCGAAGCAGATGATGGTGCTCGGCGAACCGTTCCCCGCGTCCTTCAGGTTGCTCGAGCCACCCGTGTTCGACGAGAAGTATCACGGCAAGGGTGAGCTCTTCTGCGACGGAGAGGAAACACGGCTGCACGGGATGGCGTACATGACACCGCTTGGCGATCTGAGCTTCACGTGTCGGATCCTCCCCGAACCGCATCCAGGCGAATGCTTCGACGACAGTGATTGCCCGCCCGGGCAGTACTGCCAACCGATCCATCCCTGGGCCGCAGAAGTGGATCCCTCGTGGCCAGAGCCCGAACCGCGACCGGGTGTATGCATGGACCTATGCGCCCTGATCGACTGTGCTCCAGGCTACGTATGCGAGCTCGGCCAGTGCGTGCCGGAGGAGCGGAAGTGCAACGATGATCGTGAGTGCCCGATCGGGTGGATCTGCGAACCCGGGATTTTCCAGCATCCCGATCGTCCGTGGTACGAGGGCGTATGCACGCCATGCGCGTGTCCGGAGATCTACGCGCCGGTCTGTGGCGTCGACGGGCACACCTACGGCAATGCATGCGAGGCGCGATGTGCCCACGTCGAGGTTGCCTATGAAGGCGAGTGCAAGGACGACTGCCCGATCACACATGTGCGCACGCCCGATGGGCAATGCGTGCCCAAGTGCTACGGGGACGAGCAGTGTGGCGAGTACCAACGCTGCAACGCCGCTGAGGTGTGCCTCCAAGATCCGGCATGCTCGGCATGCGACGTCTGCGTCGGGTGGTGTGTACCTTTCAAACCGAACGATTGTCGTCCAACCGGTTGCAACGGCGAAATCTGCAGTGACCAAGACATCGCTTCGCCCTGTGTGTACCTTCCCGAGTTTGCTTGCTATCAGGAGTTTGGCATCTGCGAGCGCCAGCCCTGGGGCGGTTGCGGTTGGACGCCAACCCCCGAGCTCGACATGTGCCTAGCGGAGTTCGACTGCCGCACCAAGGGGTGCCCGGAGGGCAACTACTGCACCTTCTGCTGGGTTTCCTACGAGTGCATCCCTAACGGAGCTGTCTGCTGAATTAGCGTTGTTGATGTCGTCGGCCTGGCGGTTTCACCATCCCGTCAGGTCGGCGGCGCGACTTCGATCTGGGTAGTCACCGAGTTCGCGATGAAGCAGTGCTCGTGCGCCTGGTGATGAAGCTTATCGAGCTGCTCTTGGTTGGGTGGCTCGCTCCCCCAAGTGATCTTCGGATGGAGCACGACTCGGGTGATCGCCAATTTCTTGTCTTCGTTTCGCTCCATGAAGCCGACTGCGTGGTCTTCGTAATTGTCGATAACCAAGCCATCGCGGGCCGCGAGCGCGAGGAAGGTCAACATGTGGCAGCTAGAGAGGGAAGCAACGAAAGCCCGCTCCGGGTCGACCAGGACCTCGTTCCCGAGGTACTTCGGCGCCGCAGACGCACGTACCTCGCTTCCGCCCTCGAACTTCCAAACGTGATCCCGAGTGTATTCTTTGTAAGTGAACGCGGTGCCCTGGCGGTTCCAAACAATCGTCGCGCGGTGCTCTGACATCTCTGCTCCTTTGGCGGAGGAGCTTAGTGCGGTCCGGTCATCCGTCCACGGTTTCGATCGTTTCCTAGCCGCCGGCGAGCGCTGGGATGTCGAGATGGACTGGCGGGGTATCGTCGACCAGTCGGTTTGCGAGGAACCCCTCCGGTAGGGCAACCTTTTGGCGACCGGCAGTCTTGCCGCGGGGGACCCGCATTGCTTCGGGCGGGAAGGGCTCGGCGGCGTCGACTCGGCGGAGCACGTCTTCGAGCTCCCTCAGGGTCGTGACCCGCATCAAGCCCGCGCGCAGCTTTGCACTACCTCGAAAACCCTTGGTGTACCAGCCGCTGTGTCGACGAAACATGCGCATGGCTTGATCCTCGCCAGCCCACTCGCAAAGCAAGGAAGCGTGCTCGATCGCGATCTCGACCACCTCGCCGAACGGAGGGGGATTCTGCGGCTCGCGCCCGGCAAAAACGTCGGCCAAATCGCGAAAGAGCCAAGGGCGTCCGAGGCATCCGCGTCCGATCACGACGCCGTCGCACCCCGTCTCTCGCATCATCCGAAGGGCATCATGCGCCTCCCAGATGTCGCCGTTGCCGAGCACCGGAATCGCTTGCACCGTCTGCTTGAGATGGGCGATCGCGTCCCATCGCGCTTCGCCGTCGTAGAGTTGCGCCGCCGTTCGGGCGTGCAGTGCCACCGCGGCGCAGCCTTCTTCCTCGGCGATCCGTCCAGCATCCTCATAGGTGAGCAAACCATCGTCGATGCCCATGCGGAACTTGATAGTCACCGGAATCTCACCCGCACCCCGCACGGCCGCGCGCACGATGTTGGCGAGCAGCCGGGGCTTGGCGGGTATTGCGGAGCCTCCCCCCTTGCGCGTGACCTTGGGGACCGGGCAGCCAAAGTTCAGATCGATGTGGTCGACGCGCCCCTCGCCGACCAACCACTCGACGGCCTGGCCAACATAGTAGGGATCCACGCCATAGAGCTGCAGGCTCCGGGGGGACTCATCCTCTCCGAACTCCGCAAGCATGAGCGTTTTTGCGCGGCCCTCGACCAGCGGTCGCGCAGTGACCATCTCGCTCACGTAGAGCCCGGCCCCGAAGCGCCGACAGATCGCGCGAAACGGCCAGTTCGTCACACCCGCCATGGGCGCGAGCACCACCGGGGGCCAAACCGAAAGCGTCCCGATCGTGATGGGCGCAAACTCCTGGGGCTCCGCGAGAGGGACCTGCCGATTCACCGAGCTCTTGTACATCTCATCCATGACGACGGCAGTGGCGTGGGCGTGGTGGGGCAGTGACCGAGTGCCGGGCCGCAGGCCCAACCTCCAGAAGGGTTCTTTAGTTTACGACCGCGAGGTGCCGGTGGCCGCTCGTGCGTAGGAGCTTCATCCGCCAGTCGACGCCGATGAGCTCG
>JBFICQ010000087.1:0-12198 GCA_041581895.1 Polyangiales bacterium
ACCCGGCGTTCTCGAGCGCAACCACCAGAATCGACGCCGCGATGATCGCTTCGACTGCCCTCGGGTGCGGCACGATCGCGCCGAGAGCGGCCGCAATGAGGGTAATGCTGTGACCGACAGTGAAACCCGTCACCAACAGGACCACGTCGCGCAAACGCGGCGCAATGACGATCAAAAGAAAGAGAAACGCAAGGTGGTCCCACCCTGTGAGGATGTGCTCGACCCCGAGGCGGAGGTACTCGACCAGGCCTATTCCGCCTTTTGCGCTCGCGCCGGAGTCGATTTGCGCCGTTGGTGAGGTGGACGAGAGGACCACGTCGGTCGAGGTCGCCCCGACGATGGTCGCGAGGTGGACGTGATTCGCCAGCGTCCGAAAGAGGCCGCTGTACAGCGCGTTGGGCGGGGCATCGCAACGAACCCTCCATTCGATTCGCATCCAGCCACGCTCCGAGGGAAGAACGGCGCCGCTCGCTTCGATGGGCGCGCAAGGTCGATCCTCGGTCTCCAAGAGGAGGTGCTCCTGAAGATAACGAGACACTGCGGCCGGCCCGACTGGGACTTCGCCCGCATCCGCAGCGTCTCGACCGAGGGGCAGCGACGTGAGGTCGAGCCAGCTGACTTTCACCTGCACGAGCGCACCGCCGTCGAGAAGGGTCCACTTCGAGTACGAAACGCTCTTTTGATGGGCAGCCGTTTGGGAAGGAACGCTCATCAGGCCAAGCGCAGCGACGAGTACCCAACGCTTCACGGCAGAGCCTCGACGCGAATGTCGCTTCGCTTGCGCGCGGCTTCGAGGAACTCCCGCACCGCGGCCTCGCCTCTGGCCCTCCGATAGGCGGCTTCGACGGCCTCGCGTGCTTCTTCAAACGGAGCGACGCCGCCACCACGATGCTCGCGTAGGGTGACGACGAGCTCGCCAGAGGGCGTTGTGATCGTGGCGGAGGCGCCGACCTGGAGCTCCGTGATCTGGGTGGCTGCCGTCGGACCGAGGCGCTGCTCGATCTCTTTGCCGAGCAAAAACCCATCCGGCAACGGGAGCGCGGAACCCTCGACGTCGATTCGGTACATCGGACTTTGCTCGAACCGAAAGCTTTCGCTTCGATGAAACTCCCGTAGCTCCGCCTCGCTTGCGGATCGTGCTTCGTCCTCGGCCTGACGTACGAGAAAGTCGATCATGGCGGTCGTGAGCTGATTTCGGATCTGCGGGTCGCGCTCGTGCAGACCGAGCTCGATGGCGCGGTCGATGAGCAGCTCCTGATCGATCAGTCGTTCGAGGACGCGCTGGCGATCTTCGGGACGGAGCTTGCCGTCCTTTCGGTCTCCCGCGACCGCCGCAAGCGCCCGTTGGTAGGACTCGCGCGATATCGGGCGGTCGCTCACCCAGGCTGCGACATCGCCGACCGGCGCAGGCCTCTCAGGAACGCGAGCGATGTAGAACACGGCCGCAACCGCCCCAACCAGCATCCCGCCGGCGAGCAGCCACGGTCGCGTCATGGCACCGGACCAGCCAGAAGAAAGATCGGTGAAGACCAAGCGCGTTCTTCGGTATCGACGAGGCAGTCATCATCCTCGCCCGTTCGAAAGTTGCCGTAGCACGGCTCGCACACCGTGCCGGTGCAACGAAGCCCGCCACCGTTCACGGTCGGGGTCGGCTCCTGGAGGGCACGCACGTAGTAGAGCGTGTCGCGGCCGAGCGCGCCGTAAGACGGATCCTCGAACTCGACGGTGCAGAGCTCTCGATTTTCGGGACACGGAAGCGTGAGCCAAGGGTCTTCGATGAGCTCGGCGACTGGCTCGTCTTCGGTGCGCTGCCGCTGAATGCGAATCACCTCGATGCGTGTGATGCGGCGACGGCGATCGCCGGGGTGGTAGCATTCGCCCGCGCAGATGCGCTCGACGCGCTCGTCGCCGAGCGCGCGAATCACGTCGGGTGGGCAGCCCGGCTTTTGTACGAAGGATCCCGCAGCACGAACCTGGAACTTCGGGGTCTCGGAGAACGCGAGCTCGCTTCCCATGTGCCGGACGCCGTCAGGCCCATTTTGAAGGTCGAACCACAAGAGGATCCGGTCCCCCGAGGTGCCGTAAACGTCGCGATCCTGCAACGCTTGCCAGATCGCCTCGCGGGTTCGGGCAGGGGTGTGCACCGCAACGAGCCCACCGGTGATGAAGAACGACGCCTGCCGTTCCATCCACATGAGCTCGAACGGGGGGCGTTCCATAAGCTTGTCGATCGTAAATGAGATCGAGTCGGGCTCCGCCTCGCCGCGGTCTCCGAAAACCGCCTTTCGCCACGACTCGTCGGGAGCTCCGCGTGCATCGGTCATCTTTCGACGCGCAAACTCCTTGTAACCAGTGCCAGGGCGCGCGCTGTGATTGTCGCTCGACGCGATGAACCCCATCGTGGCGTGTCGGGGGTCCTCGGGGTTTTCGAAATCGCCCTTGGCCAACATGTATTGCACCGAGCCACCTGGGCGGTACTGATACGAGGGCAAGTAGCAATCGGTGCATTGACCGCAGTCTTTCCAGTCGGGGACGTCTTCGCCCGGCAATGTCACGTGCCCCGCCAGTGCCACACGCAAGTAATCGGCCCGTGCTTTTTCGACACTCCGCTGACACGCCTCCGAATGAGGGTCCTCGCAACGTTCGCGAATCACTTCTCCGGCGCGCCAGCAACACGCTTCGTAGCCTTCCACCGGCTCCGGACACTCGAGACCCTGGTCGGTGACAATCGCGGAACGGAAATCGCGATACTCCTCGGAGTTGCCGTGTCCGGAAAACACCTCGACCAAACGTTGAAGCTCGGGATCATCGAGGTCGGCGCGGAGTTGCTTGTCCCAGGTATATCCGAGCGGGGTGTAAAAGCCCCAAGTCATGCCATGGGGAATGACGATCGTGTCAACGCCCCACTCGTGGAGCTTTTTGAAGAGCACATCCGGGCTCTCCGCACGCTCGCGGCAGGTCGGGGGAAGATCTTTGGTGTCGTAGCCCTCGGGGCAGACCGGATAGCGCCCGTTTTCGCGAATGTGCCGCGCGAAATCCAGGTAGCTCTGCTGGTTGGGAAAGGACCGAGCGGGGATGGTCAGCAACGGCCAGAGCGCGCTCAGCTTCGAAAACGCGCGCGAGGCGATTCCGGGCGCCGCGATCGGGCGGGCGGGGAGCTGATCGTCGGTCTCGTGCTTGAAGATGACGTTCTTGTGACCGTAATGGGTCTCGGGGGTGAGCCCGACTTGCGTCCACTCGAACCCGGTAAACGCGATGGTGTCTGGCTGGCTGCGGTCGGCGCTCACGGCGTTGCACTGACGAACCGAATCCTTGACCATCGCCCAGGTGCGAGGATTGAGCGCCTCCGCGTGATCGGTCAGGGCGTAGAAGTCGAGCTGAGAGCAAAACCGGGCGAAATCACAGGCATCGGCGGGCGGGTGCACCCCCTCGCCCCCCATAAGAGGCAGGCTCCACATGAACGCGTCGACTGAGAGCGTCGTATGAACGTGCAGATCGCCGAACAAGATCCGGTTGTCGGTATCGGGCACTGTCTTTTTTTGAGCGGCCACTCGCGCTTCGACCATATCTGGTGCGAGCGAAGCGAGGGTAACCCTGCCATCGAGCTGCAACTCGGCGCCCCCAAAAACCACCCAGAACGCCAGAACCAACAGAACCAGCCCCAGAACGACGGTAAGACAGCCTTTTTTCCACCAAGCCACGCGGCCGTTAGCATAGAGCGCGGACGACCTGAGTCCAAACAGTTGAGGGGTCAGCTCGGCGCCCAGCCCGCGTTCGTGAGCAAGGTTCGCACCTCGTCTGCCGCTTCGGGTCTGACCGCAATCAAGTTATAGCCGGTGGCGGGCAACGAGTCCTCCGCGAGCGTCGCAAAGTAGGGGGTCTTGGTCACTGTAGGTTGGCCTGCCACCCACCGAATGAAGACAAAGCCCTCCTCGAGAAGCAGCTCCTCGACGCGTTCGGGGGCGTAGCCGAACCGGGCGCAGTTCGAGCCCGAGAGCTCACAGTAGACGATTTGGGTTCGAGCAAGCGTGCGCCGCGCGCCTTGTAGGACGGAAAGCTCGTAGCCCTCCACGTCTAGCTTCAGCAGGCGCACGGGTTTGTTGGGCAGCAGCTCGTCGAGCGGACGCATGGCGACGCGGACGCCGCCGTCGCCGGTGATGTAGTTTTGATCGTCCGACCGTCGATTCGTCATCGCGACGTCACCAGGCTCGGCCCCAAGGGCGTAATGCATGGTTTGAACGTTCTCAGCTTCATTGAGGGCGACATTGCCCTGGAGGTAGCGATAGATCTCGGGGTGGGCTTCGATCGCGAGCACCTCGCCGCTCGGTCCAACGCGCCTGGAGGCAGCAAGGGCGAGCTGACCGATGTTGGCGCCCGCGTCGATGTACCGGTCGCCCGGTCGAAGGGCGGCCCAGACGAAGTCCTCGTCCTCGGTACGGGAGGTGGGGTCGGACCAGAGCGCCGCCGAGATCGAGCTTGGATAGAAGCGGATCCGGAACCCGCGAGGCATCTCGAACACCAAGAGCGGCGACAGCCCGGTCAGCCAAAGGAGGCGCCCCGCAACGAGCCGCACCGGGCGCGGGTGCTCGCGCAGCTTGCGCCACCTCTTCTCCCACTTGTTCATCATTGTGGTTATAGCCCACCGGAGCGCCGGCCGGCCGGGCCCTCATCTTGTAGGGCGCAGCTCGCCTGTGCTACCTCAGAATCGGGCGGGGAGCGGATATGGCGGCGACGGGAACACATGCGGGCAAGCCTCGGGTGGCTCATGTCACGACCGTCGACCTCTCCCTTCGATACCTCCTGCTGAACCAGCTTCGCAGAATCCAGGAGGAGGGCTACGAGGTGTTCGGGATCAGCGCGGACGGGCCCGACGTCACCGTGGTCGAGGCCGCTGGGATTCCGCACTTCGCCGTCCCGATGACCCGCCGGTTCACGCCTGTGGCAGACCTCCGTGCATTGTGGGCATTGGTGCGCCTCATGCGGCGCGAGCGCTTCGACGTGGTTCATACACACACACCGAAGGCCGGGCTGTTGGGTCAGCTGGCGGCGCGTCTAGCCGGCGTGCCGATCGTCGCCAACACGCTTCACGGGTTTTACTTCCACGACGATATGAAGCCCTTGCCCAGGCGCTTTTACGTCTGGATGGAGCGAATCGCCGCCAAGTGCTCGGACACGATCTTGTCGCAGAACCGAGAGGACATCGCTACCGCGGTAGCCGAGCGCATCGGGACTCCCGACCTTCTGAAATGGCTGGGCAACGGCATCGACTTGCAGCGATTCGATCGGCGGCGCCTCTCGGACGACGCTCTCGCAGCGCTTCGAACGGAAATCGGGCTCGATGCGACCGCACCCGTGGTGGGTTTCGTCGGTCGTTTGGTGGAAGAAAAAGGCATCTTGGATCTCCTGCAGGCGGCCAAGGCCGTCGTCGAGGCCGTTCCGAACACGCAACTTCTAATCGTCGGTCCCTACGACCAAGAAAAACCAGACGCGTTGCGCCCCGAAGTCGCCGAGCGTTATGGTGTCGCTCCCAACTGTCGCTTCGTCGGAATGCGCGACGACATGCCCGAGCTCTATGCCTTGATGGACGTCCTGGTGCTCCCCTCCTATCGCGAAGGGTTTCCCCGCGCCCCCATGGAAGCATCGGCGATGGGGGTGCCAGCAATCGTGACGGACATTCGTGGGTGCCGCGAGGCGGTCGTTCACGGCGAAAACGGGCTGCTCTATCCGGTAGGAGATGCAGACCGCCTTGCACGCTCGTTGATCGAGCTTCTCCAAGATGACCAGCGGCGCGCGCAAATGGGCGTCACCGGACGCCGAATCGCCGAGGAGCGCTTCGACGAGCAAAAGGTGTTCGACCGAGTCCTCGCCGAATACGAAAGGCTGCTCCGGTGACCTTCTACCCACGAATCGGCAAGCGTGCGCTCGACCTCAGCCTCGCGGTGCCCGCCTTGCTCGTGCTCGCTCCCATCGGTCTTGCGGTGGCGACTCTGATCCGGATGAAGCTCGGTAGCCCCGTCTTGTTTCGCCAGCAAAGGCCCGGTCGAAACGACCGCCTTTTCGAGCTGATCAAATTCCGGACGATGACCGACTCTCGCGGCCCCGACGGCGAGCTCCTGCCAGATGAGGACCGGTTGACGCGGTTCGGTCTTCGGTTGCGTCGAATGAGCCTCGACGAGCTCCCCACCCTTTGGAACGTCGTGCGCGGGGACATGAGCTTGGTCGGGCCGCGTCCTCTGCTCGTCCAATACCTCGATCGGTACACCCCCAAACAGCGACGGCGTCACGAAGTTGCGCCTGGCATCACGGGCTGGGCTCAAATCCACGGCCGAAACGCGATCAGCTGGGAAGAGAAATTCGAGCTCGATGTCTGGTACGTCGAAAACCTGTCGCTTCGGACCGATCTGGAGATAATTCTCCGGACGGCGGTGCAGGTCCTGGGGCAACGGGGTATTTCGGCCGAGGGGCACGCGACGATGCCGGAATTCGAGGGAAGCCATGAAGAGTCTGCCAGATAACATCATCGTCGTGGGCGCAGGCGGGCATGCCAAGGTCGTCATCGCGACGGTTCGTGCTGCGGGAGGAGAGGTGGTTGCTGCCTACGACGATGACCGAGGCCACTGGGGACGGCAGATCCTGGGTGTGCCGATCAAGGGCCCGGTCTCCGGTCAGGAAATTGGAGACGCCCCTGCAGTCATCGCCGTTGGGAACAACCGAGCACGCCAGTCGATCGCAGAACGGTTGCAGGCGCAATGGGTAACGGTATGTCATCCAAATGCGTCCGTGCATTCGTCTGCGTCGATCGGACCGGGCACGGTGGTCTTTGCGGGCTCGGTCATTCAGCCGGACGCGACGATCGGAGCCCATTCGATCCTCAACACCGCGGCGAGCGTCGACCACGACTGCATCGTCGGGGACTTCGTGCATATCGGCCCTGGGGTGCGTCTGTGCGGGGGCGTCACGGTGGACGAAGGCGTGCTTCTCGGCGTCGGCGCGAAGGTTGCACCCAACGTCGAAATCGGTCCTTGGACGACCGTCGGTGCCGGTGCGGTATGTGTGGTCGACGTCGCCGGCGACACGACGGTGGTCGGCGTGCCCGCACGGTCGATCGAGGCCAAAGGATGAGCGAGCGCATCTATTTGTCGCCGCCCGATATGACCAAAAAGGAACGCGAGGCCCTTCTCGCAGCGTTCGACTCCAACTGGATTGCGCCCCTCGGGCCCGAAGTCGATGCTTTCGAACGGGAGCTCGCCGCGCGGGCCGGTGTAGACGCCGCCGCGGCATTGAGCAGCGGGACGGCTGCACTGCACTTGGCGTTGGTTCTCCTCGACGTCGGACCTGGGGACGAAGTTTGGACGGCGACCATGACGTTCGCAGCAACCGCGAACGCCATTCGTTATGTGGGTGCGACGCCGGTTTTCATCGACAGCGAGCCCGAAACTTGGAACCTCGACCCCGCACGGCTCAGAGAAGCCTTGCGCGAGGCGTCCCGACGGGGAGCGCTCCCGAAAGCCTTGATCGCGGTGGACCTCTATGGGCAGTGCGCCGACTACGACGCCATCCTAGCGGCGTGCGATGAGCATGGCGTCGTCGTGATCGAAGATGCCGCCGAGGCTCTAGGCGCCACCTATCGGGAAAGACCGGCGGGCTCGTTTGGTGCCGTCGGTGTGTTTTCATTCAACGGCAACAAAGTGATCACGACCAGCGGCGGCGGAGCCTTGGTCAGCAACGACGATATGCTCGTCGAGCGTGCTCGACACCTGGCATCGCAAGCGAGGCAGCCGGTCGCTCACTACGAGCACGAGGAGGTCGGGTACAACTACCGGTTGAGCAATCTCCTGGCCGCGCTCGGTCGGGCGCAGCTGAGTAGGCTGGACGCGCTGATCGACACGCGCCGAAAGATCAATCAACGGTATCGCCGAGCCTTCGAGGAGATCGACGGCATTACCTTCTTGTCCGAAGCACCGGGCCGACGCTCGAATTGTTGGCTGACGTGCATCCTCCTCGACGAAAGCCGCCTCGGGGCCACGCCGGACCAGGTGCGTCGACATCTCGAGGCTCAAAACATCGAGGCGCGCCCCGTCTGGAAGCCGATGCACCTACAACCGGCTTATCGAGATTGCCGAGTGGTGGGCGGTGAAGTGGCCGAGGGTTTGTTTCGGCGTGGGCTTTGTCTGCCGAGCGGCTCGACGCTCTCCACGGAGATGCAGCAACGAGTCATCGATGCGTTTTTGACGACCCCCGGGATCCGCAGCGAGAGATGAGCCTTCCCGAGCCACTCGTGTCGGTCATGATGCCCTGCTTCAACGCGGAACGGACGCTACCGATGGCGCTCGCTTCCCTTCGAGCGCAGAGCTACGACAACTGGGAAGCCGTCGTCGTGGACGATGGCTCGACCGACCGAAGCTCGGAGATCCTCAGCGCGTTTGCAGACGAACGACTACGACTCGAGCGTTTCGAGACCAATCGCGGTCGCGGAGCCGCGCGCGGTCGTTGCCTCGAGATGGCTCGTGGCGACCTTTTGAGCTTTCTCGATGCCGACGATTGGCTTTTCCCGAACAAGCTCGACTACCAAGTAGCCCTCATGCGTGAGCACCCGGAGATCACCGTCCTGGGAGCAGCCTGTGTGATTACCGATGCCATGGGCGATGCCGTGGGGCAGACCCGCACGGGGCTTGCGCCGTATCAGGAGCTCGCGATCGATCGCTTCGACCGACTGGGTCCCCCTCCCGTCGGGTTTCCTGCCTGCATGGTACGGATGGACGCGGCTCGACGCGCCCATTTCAATCCGGCGTTTCGACGTTCGCAAGACTCGGACTTCTTGCTTCAAGTGATGCTTGGAAAGACCTACGCGATGTCGGCGGCCCCACTCTACGCGTACTCACAAGCCGAAGCGGCAAGCCTCGACAAAACGCTCGAGGGGTATCGCTACCGACTCCAATGTTACGGCCAATACACCGATCGCTATCCGCTTCGATCGCGAACACAAATGGCCGCCACAATCGCAAGAATGGGGGTCTACAAGGCTGCTGGTCTGGTGCATGCCGAGCACCGCTTGATCGCGCGCCGTTGGGAGGAGCTATCTCCCGGAGTCGAACAGGCATTTCGAGATGCGAAGGCAACTGTAATGCGCAACGCTCACGAGCTCGGAGGGGTGTCATGACACCGCGAGCTGCGAGCCCTGCTT
This sequence comes from Polyangiales bacterium, assembly GCA_041581895.1. Taxonomy (GTDB): domain Bacteria; phylum Myxococcota_A; class Polyangia; order Polyangiales; family Houyiibacteriaceae; genus SG8-38. Next base: position 9,185 of record JBFICQ010000087.1, read on the forward strand.
CGAGGATGTCGACCTCGTGGATCGATCTCAGCGCCAGCTGGAAAGAGCTGATCTGGGCCCTCGTCATCCTGACGCTTCCGTTCAACCTGTACGAGCCAGGCAGTCCACAACCCGGTGACTTCCTGTTGGTCCTCGTATTGTGCGTCCCGATCTTGCTCGTGCGATTCAAGATGCCGCCAGTGGTCGCGTGGCCGGTCTATTCGCTCGCTGCCTTCTTTGTCTACGTCTTTGCTTGCAACTTCGCTTGGGCGGCCATCACCGGGGAGTACGACTTCTTCAAGTCCACGGCGTTTTATGCCTTCAACTTCGCCGTGTTCCTCGGCTATCTGGTCATGCTCGGTGATCGGGGAGACGACTGGATGCGTTGGACGCTCTACGGCTTCGCCGCCACGTTGGTGATGCTCGTAGTTCTTTCGATTCCATTTGCCGACCGCACGGAGAGCGGGCGACTGCAGCTCTTTTTCTTCAATGCCAATCAGCTCGCCTATCACGTGCTGCTGTGCGCCACCATCGTCGCCATGATCGCGCCCCGGTACAACGTCCCACGCCTGGTCATGTATGCGCTGCTTTTGTGCGCATTCTACCTGGAGCTTCGAACGTACTCCCGCGCGGGCATTCTCGGGATCGCACTGCTCGGCGCGCTACAGCTTGTCCATCGCCCGACTCTATTGACCATCGCCATGCTGCCGCTCCTCGGTCTCGCGCTTTACACCGACCTTCAAAACCTCGATCCAGACCTCTTGCAGCACCGGCTGCAGGCATTGGAGCAGTCGACACCCGACGACTACCTCAGAGATCGCGGCCTCGACCGAATCTTCGACCATCCCGAGTATCTGCTGGTCGGCGCCGGTGAGGGAGACATGGGGCGGTTTCATCACAACAAACAGGAGATTCACTCGAGCGCCGCGAATCTTCTCTTTTCGTATGGAGTCGCCGGAACGGCGCTCTTCTTGATTTTTGTCCGCAGGTTCACGATGTCGGTACGAACTGGTCTCACGCTAATGATGGTTCCTGCGTTCTCATACAGCTTGTTTCATCATGGGATGCGTGCACGACCTTTCTGGCTGATGCTGGCCATTGCCCTTGGGCTCGCGGTTCTCAACTCGGTGGAAGTCTCCAAGAAAGGCGACAAGCGGCCTCTCGCGCTTGCGGATCGTTGACGCATGTGCGGGATCGTCGGCGTTTGGCATCTCGATCGACGACCGGTAGACCGGGTCGCCTTGGAACGAATGCGAGATACGCTGGTGCATCGAGGTCCAGATGACGCCGGCCTCTGGACGAGCGGGTCCGTCGGCCTGGGACATCGGCGACTGTCCATCATCGATCTCTCCGAAGCCGGCCGAATGCCGATGGGAAGCCCCGACGGACAAGTCCAAGCGGTCTTCAACGGGGAGATCTACAACTTCCGAGAGCTCCGCGCCGAACTCGAGGCGTTGGGGCACCGATTCCTGAGCGAGACCGACAGCGAGGTTGCGCTTCGCGCGTATGAGCAATGGGGCCTCAACAGCTTCAACCGGTTCAACGGCATGTTCGCGGTGGCGATTTGGGACGGGCGGGAGCGCCGGATGGTGCTCGGGCGAGACCCAGTCGGACAAAAGCCGCTCTACTACGCCTATCGCCCTGGCCGGTGGGTCTTGCTTGGATCGACCCTCGCGCCTCTGATCGCGTACGCAGGCGGCGAGCTCGAGGTCGATCGCGCGGTCGTTGAGGACTATGTCCGCTTTGGCTTCCCGCCGGACGAACGAGCGATGCTCAAAGACGTCTATACCGTTCCGCCGGGCAGCTTCACGATCCTCGAGCAGGGTCGCGAGCCGACGACGCATAAGTATTTCGATCTCGTCCAACACGCCGAACGGGTCGAACCGATGAAGGGCAGCGAGCAAGATCAGTTGGAAGCCTTTCGTTCGTTGATGCGCGATGCCGTGCAATCGCGTCTTGTTTCCGACGTGCCACTCGGCGCGTTTCTCTCGGGAGGGGTCGATTCGAGCCTGATCGTGGCCCTAATGGCGGAGCACGATCCTCAGTCCGTAAAGACCTATACCATCGGATTCGACGATCCGGCTTTCGATGAAAGCAGACACGCGCGCCAGATCGCAGAGCACCTCGGTGTCCAAAACACCATCAAGGTTCTTCGAGGCCAGGATGTTCTCGATCAGGTGGGCGACGTCATTCGTTTCTTCGATGAACCGATGGCAGATTATTCGGTGCTTCCGGGGCTTGCCGTCAGCAAGCTCGCGCGAGAGCACGTCACCGTGGCGCTCACGGGAGACGGCGCCGATGAGGAGTTCGGGGGTTACAAATACTACCTCGCTCAACGCTTGGCGGACCCCTACATGCGCTTCGTGCCTCGGACGGCGAGGGAGTTCCTCGCCAAGGCCCAAGGCCTGGTGCCAAGCGCAGGTGCCAGGCGCATCTTGCGACGCTCATCGACGAACGACGCTGCTCTGTTCTTTGGGCTCGGGGGCTTCTACCGCGGGGCCACGGCCAGCGCGGTGAACCGACTGCTGGGGGACGCGGACGTCGCGCCGAAACGTGTGGCCGACTTTCTGCGTGAACATCCTCTGCACAACACGACCGAAGCCGGCATGCTCTACGATGCCACTCACACGTTGCCCGGCGCGTGGCTCTACAAAGTAGACCGCACGAGCATGGCGGTGAGCCTCGAGGCGCGCTCCCCCTTCCTAGACCGGCGTGTCGTGGAGCTCGCCTTTTCGCTTCCGCTGCACATGCGCATTCGCGGGCCGCACAAGAAGTACATCGTACGACGACTGCTTCGCGATTATCTCCCCGCCGATCTCATAGAGCGTCCCAAGCGGGGTTTCACCGCGCCGGTAGCTTATTGGCTCCGGAACGACTTGCGAAGCGAGCTCGAGGAGCGCTTGAGCGCAGAGACGATCAAGCGTCGCGGTTTCTTCGACCCTGCGATCGTGTCCAGCCTGGTCCGGGAGCACTTGGTGGGTTCGCACGACCACGCCCAACTCCTCTGGGCGCTCTTGATCCTCGAATGGTGGCTC
>JBFICQ010000088.1:0-12111 GCA_041581895.1 Polyangiales bacterium
GGGCAGGAACCGACTCGAGCTTCGTAAGCTCGTTCGAGAGCACCATCATCGCGCTGCTCGCCGTATTGAAGCGCATGGCCTCGATGTCTTCGCTGACTTTGCGGATGGTCCGATGCAACAGGCGTGTGAGGGTGTCATCGGGCTGGGTCTTCGCATCGGCCCGGACCGCAATCGCAAAGACCCGATCGAGACACCGACGCACCCCGGCGATCGAGCTCGTGCTCCACGGCTTGGTCGCCTCGAGCGGTCCCATGAACATTTCGTACACGCGCATTGCGTCGGCACCGAACTCGTCGACGATGTCGTCGGGGTTAACGACATTGCCACGGGACTTGCTCATCTTCTGGCCGCCCTCGCCGAGAATCATCCCTTGGTGAATGAGCTTGGCGAACGGCTCCTTCACCGAGACGACACCTTCATCGTAGAGCACCTTGTGCCAGAAGCGCGCGTACAAGAGATGGAGGACCGCGTGCTCGGCGCCGCCGACGTAGAGGTCCACCGGCAGCCAACGCTTGGCGGCTTCCGAGGAGCAGAGCGCTCTGGCGTTGGCGGGATCGAGAAAACGCAGGTAGTACCAACAGGATCCCGCCCACTGCGGCATGGTGTTGGTCTCCCTCGCGTACCACCGCCCGTCGCGTTTGAAGAACCTCCACTCGGTCGCCCGCGCCAACACTCCTGCCGGGTCGTCCCCGGGCTTGTAGTCCTCGAGCTCCGGAAGCTCCAGGGGAAGCTCGCTCTCATCGACCGCGATCGGTTGGTCGTAGCGGACCGTGAACTCGGCCCCAGCACGGGGGTCGCCGTCGGTCTCGACGGGGAAATAGATCGGGATGGGCTCGCCCCAATATCGCTGTCGCGAGAACACCCAATCGCGGAGCTTGTACTCGACACGCGCAGTTCCCTTGCCGGCCACCTCGAGGTCCTCGGTCACGCGCCTTTTGAATTCCGAGGTCGAAAGACCGTCGTACTTGCCCGAGTTGACCGCAATGCCAGGCGCCACCATCGCCTGTTCGAGAGGCGCGCTTCGCGGCTGGCCGCTTTCGCTGACGACCTCGATGATCGGGATGCCGTGCGCCTTCGCGAATTCGAAGTCGCGCTCGTCGTGGGCGGGTACCGCCATGATCGCCCCCGTCCCGTATCCCCACAAAACGTAGTCGGCTATGTAAATCGGAACTCGTTCTTCGTTCACGGGATTGATCGCGAACCCTCCTGTGAAGACGCCCGTCTTGTCCTTGCTCGCTTGTCGGTCGCGCTCGCTCTTGTTTCGAGCTTGTTCGACATACGCCTCGATCTCGGACCGACGTTCCTCGGCCGTGATCCGCTCGACCAGCGGGTGTTCCGGGGCAAGGACCATGAACGTAGCCCCGAAAAGTGTGTCCGGCCGTGTGGTGAAGACATCGATGGCCGCCTCGTGTCCGTCCACTTCGAATTGCACTTCCGCACCTTCGGAGCGTCCGATCCACTCCTGTTGCATGATGCGCGTGCTGTTTGGCCAGTCGACGAGCTCCAGGTCTTCGAGAAGTCGGTCGGCGTACGCGGTGATCTTGAGTACCCACTGTCGAAGCGGTACGCGCTCCACCGGGTGCCCTCCCCGCTCGCTCAAGCCGTTGACCACCTCTTCATTGGCGAGCACCGTCCCGAGCGCCGGACACCAATTGACCGGGACCTCGTTCTGGTAGGCGAGCCCGCGCTCGAAAAGCCGGAGAAAGATCCACTGGGTCCACTTCACATAGCCCGGCGACGTCGTATCGATCTCGCGGCTCCAGTCGTAGCTGAACCCGAGCATCTTCAACTGACGCTTGAAGGTCTGGATGTTTTCAGCGGTGGTCTCGCGAGGGTGCGTCCCCGTCACGATCGCGTGCTGCTCGGCGGGCAACCCAAACGCGTCCCAACCCATCGGATGCAGAACGGCAAAGCCCTTTGCACGACGGTAACGCGCGACGATGTCGGTCGCCGTATACCCTTCGGGATGGCCGACGTGAAGCCCCGACCCCGACGGGTACGGAAACATGTCGAGGATGTAGGTTTTGGGCGCGTCGGTCCCGTCCGGCGTCCGAAACGTGTCGTTCTCGTCCCAGTAGGCCTGCCATTTGGGCTCGATCGCGGCCGGATCGTAACGCGTCATCGCGCCTGCCATAGCACGCCGCTCAAGCTACGCGAGTCGATCGCTCGATGGCTTTCCAACGAATTGGAGACAGCAAGTGTCCCAAGTAACCTTGTGGAAAGTCCGGCAGGCTTTCGATGCCGATGTCTACGGGCGGCGGGCGATCTTTCGGCAAGAAGCGCGATCGAAACACGATGTCCCACCAGATGATGTTTGCCCCGTAGTTCGTATTCGCCTCTTCGACTCGCAACGAGTGATGCCATCGGTGAAGCTCCGCCATGCTGAAAAACCAGTTGAGCGGGCCGAGGCGGATGTCGACGTTGCAATGCTGGAACATCCCGTGGATCGCCGTAAAGAGCGTGTGAAGCGCAATCACCCCGGTCCCTGCACCGAGAAGAATCAAGGGGGTCACTGAAAGGAAGTACTGCGCGAACAGATCGAGCGGGTGAAACCTGCCCGCGTTGAGCCAGTACAACCGCGGCGCACTGTGGTGCGGTGCGTGAAAGCGCCAAAGAAACCGATTCTCGTGCATGAGCCGATGCACCCAGTACGTGCCGATCTCGCCGATCACGAGGGCGAGCAGCAACTGGGCGATCATCGGCCAGCCGATCGGCCAAAGAGTCGCCCCAACCGTTTCGGAAAGCCAAGATGCACCCGCTGCAAAAACGCCCACGAATGCCACCGCGTACACCTGAGGTATCGTCGCGTTGACCAGGTTGTGGATCAGGTCGGTTCGGACATCGCCATGCGCTCCGCGCCACTCCTTTCGGTATGGGTGCACCCATTCGAGTAGCAGCAGCGCCACGATGACTGCGCCGGTGAGCGCCATCACGGTCAAGACCGGATCCCAACCGTTCGAAACGCCGTACAGCGCTACGCCCATCGCCCCGCCAAACACGAGCGGAAAGGTGCCGTACGTCAGCACCCGTTCGATGAGCTTGGGCTTGGTCATCGAGCTGTTCCTACCCTTACGGCATCCGAACGCCGCCGTCGAACCGGGCGGCCCTCGACTTCGAGGCGTGACCGGAACATGATCGGTCCCGGCCGAGAGGTCTCGTGATGCGCGTCTACCAAACCCTGATGTCGGCCGGGTGCCTCATGCTCGGCTGCAGCGATGCTACCTCGAGCTCCTCCGGGCCTGACGGGGGCGTCGATGGCGGGCCGGAGTTCGTGGAATTCGCGTGGCAGGAAGACACTCCGGACCCGATGACTGAACGCCTTTGCGACGAGGCGGCTGCGCCCGACGACGCCCCAGACACCACGTTCATCAGCTGTGACCTCGAGGGCGCGACCTTTGCGTCTTCGGTGCCCGAGCCCCCTCCCGAAGAGCTCACGATTTTGGCCTACAACATCCTCCGTGGCTTCGAAGTGGATGCCCAACTGGACGCGATCACGTCGGGCTCATCTTTTCCGCAACCGGACATCTTACTACTGAGCGAGGTGGATCGCGGCTGCCAACGGACCGACTTCAGGAACATCGCCCGCGACTACGCACAGCGGCTGGGCTACTACTACGTGTACGCCACCGAGTTCGTCGAGCTTCCCAGCAGCCGAGGTGCCACGGGCCCCTACAACCCGCCTCTGTGCGAGCATGGCAATGCGATCGTGTCGCGGTACCCACTCGGGAATGTGCGCCAAATTCGGCACGCGCAAAACCGCAGTTGGTACACGCCGCCCGAGGAACCCGAACCCGACGAGCCTCGTCTCGGCGGACGGATCGCGATCGCAGCAGACGCCAGACTCGGCGATGACCTGATTCGCCTATACGTCCTCCACCTCGAGTCGACCATATCGGCTGCAGACATCCGCGACGCCCAAGCCGAGGAGATCGCGCGGGACGCCGAATCGGTCACCCACCCAGTGATCGTCGGCGGCGACTTCAACACGTTTGGGTACTTCCAGGATTTGGAGAATAACGCCCTTACTGAGCCTGCCGTGCAATCGTTCGTCGACCGCGGATTTGCGGACGCCCACGAGGACCTCGTGCTCGACGCGCGATATACGAGCTTCGACCCGTTCGCGCTCGTGATCGACTTGATCCTCGTCCGGGGAATTTCGATCAGCGGTTCGGGTCGGTGTGAGCCCGAAGCGTGTGGGACGCTTTCCGACCATCTCCCGATTTGGAGCACGGTCTCTATCACCCCCACCCGCTGACTCGCCGACTAGGCGATCGAAAAGCCTCCATCGACGGCGATGGTCTGCCCGGTGATGAAACGGGCGGCCGAGCTTGCCAAGAAGAGAACGACCGGCGCAATGTCGTCGGGTGTGCCCCAGCGCGCCATCGGCGTGCGGTCGAGGAATGGCTTTTCGAGGGCGTCCACGCCCTTCATCAAGGCGGTCATGTTGGTTTCGATCAAGCCGGGCGCGACCGCATTCACGCGCACCCCCTCTCCCGCCCAGGTCGCTGCTAGATTCTTCGTCATCTGGACGGTCGCTGCCTTCGCGGCGGCATAGCCCGGCACGATCGGCACAGCGAAGAACGCTCCCATCGAGGCCATATTGATCACGCTCCCGCCTCCATCGAGGCCGCTTGCCGCAAGCTTGTCCTTGCAGCCTACCGCGAGCCGATAAGCGCCGAACAAGTTGATCGCGACGGACTCCTCGAATACGTCGGGCGCGGCTTCGTGCTTGCCGCCGGGGAAATTGCCTCCGGCGTTGTTGACCAAGACATCCAATCGCTCGAACGAAGCGGCAAGCGCCGCGATCGCCTCTTTGTCGGTGAGCTCGAGCTGCCGGTACTCGTACGCCGACAGGTCCCCGTCGTACTCCTCGGCCGAAGCGCGGGTGCCGGTAATCACGACTTCCGCACCCGCAGAGGCGAAGCCTTTGGCGATCGCCGAGCCGATCCCATTCGAGCCCCCCGTCACCAGAACCCGGGAGCCCGAGAAGCCGAAGCTGCTGTCGTTGCTCATCAAGCCCCCTCTTCGATGTCGATCATCACCTTGCCCCCCGCGTTCGGGTCGCTGGCGATTGCCAGCGCTTCCGGAAAGCGCTCGAGCGGAAACCGGTGGGTGATCATGGGCGAAAGGTCCCATCGACTCAGCAACGCAAGCGTATCGGTATAGTCATTCGGGTACTCCATGGCCCCGCGGATGGTCAGCTGCTTCATCATCACCATGAGGAAGCTGACACTCACCGACTGCTCGTGAAGCGCGACGACCGTCATTCGCGCTTCGGGCCTTGCATGCTGGATGACGTCGGTGATGACCTTGGGCGCTCCTGTCGCTTCGATGTACACATCCGAGCCGACCATCGGCATGCCCATCAGCGGCACCTCTCCGTGAAGCGCACGAAGCTCGGTCCAAGGGTCGGCTTCGGACGCATCGATGGTGGACCGCGCTCCAAGCATCTCGGCGAGCTCGAGGCGCCTCGGCGAAAGGTCGATTGCGACCACGTCGGAAACCCCTCGGTCGCGCAAGGTGGCAAGCACCGCAAGACCGATCGGCCCCGCACCGAAGACCACCACCTTGTCGTCGGGCGTGACGTCGGCCCGATTCACCGCGTTCATCCCGACGCCGATCGGCTCGGCCAGGGCGGCCAAGTGCATGGGCAGGTCGTCCGGGATGGGAAAGAGAGACCCACCGTCGGCCGCGTTCCTCACCAACAAGCGCGAGGCGAACCCTCCCTCGTCGCCTCCGTTCCCGATCATGTTGCCGCCGGCGGTCGGATTCAGCACGACCCGCATCCCCGACCGGAGCCCGGCTACCTCCGCGCCGACCGTTTCGACGATGCCGGCAAGCTCATGCCCGAGCGCCATCGGCCGACGCAACCCCCCCATCCGCACGTAGCGAACGTCCGTGCCGCAGATCCCGCACGAAGCGACGCGCACCACGGCATCGCGAGGGCCGGCTTCGGGGACATCGATTTCGTCGAGCTCGACCTTACCCGGCCCATGAACGTTGACCTGCTTCATCACTCCTCCATTTGGATCGGGAATCGATCGTAGTAGAACCGGAACCGTTCTCGAAGCTCGGCCGGGTCTACTCCGAAGTCCCCTTCGAGGTCATAGACGATGCGGCCGTGTTTGCCGCGCGGGTTTTCTTGCATGTAGCGGTCGAGCGCGGCCCGGGCTTTTGGAGTCATGGTAAGGCCGGCAACACCGTAGATCCGCTCCACCATGGCAACATCGTCGGCCATGAACTCATGGAAGAGCACATCGATGCTCTGCGACCCCGGCACCCGATCGCGATCTCGGACGCAGGCGCGCAGGAGTCGCTCGATCCGCTCGCTCCAATAGGCGGCGACGGCCGGCGGATCGACCCTCGTGCGCCGCATGCGGTCACCATACGTCAGCATGGTGATCGCCGATGCAACGACCGAAACCGGATCGCGATGGGTGAGCGCGACCGTCGCATCTGGAAACGTATCGATCAACGGACCGAGCTGCTCCATGTGCTGCGGCGATTTCAAAATCCAGCGCTTGGGCCCACGCAGCCATTGAAGCGCCTTCAGCACATTCTTCATGTACGCGTAGTGTGGCCGCTGATCGTGTGCGTAATAGTAATCGCGCCACCTAGGAACCACCGCCAGCCATTCCGGAAGAAAAGTCGAGAAGTCGAGCGCTTGAAGCTCGATCTCTTCGTGCACGTGGTCAGGCGTCATGTCGTGCATGCTCCTGAGGAGCGGCGCCACCTGCCTAAACATCTGATACTCGCCGACGGCCTTGAGGTAGCGCGGGTCTTCGGCTTTGGGACACGGTTTTTGGCTCGGATCGGGAATCGGCTCGAGGCTCTCCCAGTAGGGGAGCGAGCGAAGGCGCTCGTCCGCCGCGATGAGGTTCAACAAGTGCGTCGTGCCCGACCGCGGAAGGCCGGAAATGATGATCGGCTTTTCGATGTCGGTCTCGAGGATCTCGGGGTGGCGCTTGATCAGGTCGTGGAATCTCAATCGATTCGACGCGTATCGAACGATGTCGGCAAAGAGGCGCATGCGGCCCATCGGGCCGAGCTCGGCGTCCTCGTCCGCCGCCTGGAGCCACACCGCGAGGCGCTCGCGAAAGTCCTTCGGACCAAAATCCGAAAGCCGGGTTTTTTCTTGGGCCTGGCGAAGAACCTCGCTTTCCGTGAAGGTGACCTTCGCGCCTGCGAACCCCTCGAGCACCCGTTTTTGCAAGGGCGTCAGGACCGGAGCTCTGAGGTCGTCGATCCGGATGTCGTTGGGGAGCTCGCTCACGACGGGCCCTCCTTCCTGCTCAGGCTCTCGAGGTTTGCGCGATGAGAGGCGAGCTCTTTTCGCAGCCACTTCGTGAGCCAGAAGTTCTCGCTTTCGGACTCGAGCCGTTCATGGGCCGCGATCATGACCTCGAGCGCCGGCACGCTTTTCGAATCCACCGTGAGCGCCGTCTCGGCCAAATAGATCGCTTCGATCGGCTCTCCATTGGCGAGCCGGTTCCTCGCTCGTGCCGCAACCGCTTCTGGGCCCCCGGCGAGCTCGACGAGGTCGCCGTGCACGCTCGACGGAGGAACCGCGTAGAGCTCCGTCGTCGACCGATGATGAAACCATCCTGCGTAGTTTTCCCAAATGGCGCGCACACTCCACGACACCTTGCCGTAGCCCTGGCCCACCTCGAGCTCCGGCGGGAGCTCGATTTGTCGCATGAGGGTGTGAATGTCTTTTCCGTGGTTCATCCCGCGCACGGTCTCTGCGTGGACGTACCGCACCGCATCGCGAAGCCGCGTGAGCTCCGTTCGGATCCGCTCTCTGCCGACGACCGGGCCGTGGTGACCGGTCAACAGCAGCTCCGGCTCGAGCTCGAGGACGCGGTCGAGCGAGGAGATGAACTCGAGCGCCTCGCGATACCGATCCCCCCGGATGGTGACCAGGTTTGGGAAGTGCCCAAAGAGAGCGCTGAATAGATTGCCGGAGAAACAAATTTGGTGCTCGGGGAGCCACACCACCATCGAGTCGGTCGTCTCGCCGCCAGGTGTCGACAAGAGCTCTACCCGAAGCCCGCCCAGGGTGAGCTCGTATCGGTCGCCGAAGGTGATGTCGGGCGTGGGGCGAGACTGAGCAGGAATGCTGCCGCCCACGTGCTCTTGGATGTGCTTCCAGGCGCGCGCGATGGCATCGGCAAATGCAAACGCACTTCGTTTCGCGCGGAAGGCCGCGATGCGAGCGTCGTCGCGCTGATGCGCTTGGTTGTTTGCCTGCGCGACGACTTGGGTGGGCTCTTCGCGAAAGAGGTCGACCCCTCCGACGTGATCAACATGGCCCTGGGTGAGCAGGATGTAGCGGACGGGGCTTTGGTCGACCGCGTCGAAGTTTCGCTTGTGAACCGGCGCCTCGAACCCCATCCCGGTATTGACGATGATTCGGCCTTTGGGGGTCGTGATGAGGTACGAGTTGGAAAGCCCCTCGGAGAGATGGATGAAGTCGTTGATCGCGGTTGCCTCGGTCTGCGAGGCGGGCCGTATGTCGAAGCCGCTCGGGCGAGCGCGGTAAAGGGGAGGCTCAGTCATCTTCGTCGAAATCCCTGGCATAGGAAACACGACAGCGCTAATCTTACCACTCGCTCGGGGCGCCCGAGAGGGCTGAGAAGCACCCGTCGAACCTGATCCGGTTTGCACCGGCGTAGGGAAGCGACCTTTGGCTGCTTCCCTGCGGTGAGGGGAGCCCAATGACCGATTTCCAAATCCCTTTTCGAGGCGCGGAAAACCCGTCTAGCACCAAGGCGGGCACCACACCGGGCTCGTTTGCCAATGCCGCCGACATCGGCGGGCCGCGGACCTTTTCGTCGCCCGACACGCCCGGCATGCCACAGCCGAGCGACAAAACCGCTTGGGACTTCATGCCGGAAGACTGGACCTTCGAGAACGGCAGGTGGGTCGCGCCCGAGAGTTTCAAGCCCGTGACGCAGCTCGACCACGCGCGACTCGGAATCGTCACCCCCGCGATGAAGCGAGTCGCAGAGCGCGAGACCCATCTAACTGCCGAGCAAGTGCGTGACGAGGTTGCCGCGGGGCGGATGATCATTCCCGCCAATCTCGTGCACCTCGGCTACAAGCTCGACCCGATGTGCATCGGCCGGGCCGGCCTGACTAAGATCAACGCCAACATGGGAGCGTCTCCGGTCTCTTCCGGGACCGAGGAAGAAGTCGAGAAGCTACGTTGGGCCGAACGTTGGGGGGCCGACACGGTCATGGATCTCTCGACCGGAGGGGACCTCGATGCCACGCGCGAGGCGATCCTTCGCAATGCGCGCGTCCCGATCGGGACGGTGCCGATTTACTCCATGATCATCGGTCGGAGCATCGAAGAGCTCACCGTCGACGTCATTCTCGACACGCTTCGGCGGCAGGCCGAGCAGGGGGTGGACTACTTCACCATCCACGCCGGGGTCGCCCGCGCGCACTTGCCCCTCATTCGCAAGCGCCTCATCGGCATCGTGTCTCGCGGAGGCTCCTTGCTTGCGAAGTGGATGCTGCATCACGGCCAGGAAAACCCGACGTACACGCATTTCGAGGCGATCTGCGACATCATGCGCGAGTACGACGTCTCGTTTTCGCTTGGGGACGGGCTGCGCCCTGGCGGCCTCGCCGACGCTACCGACGCGGCTCAGCTCGGAGAGCTCGACCGACTCGGCGAGCTGACCGAGCGTGCTTGGCGCAAGGGCTGCCAGGTGATGGTCGAAGGGCCGGGCCACGTCCCGCTCGACCAGATCGAATACAACATGAAGCTTCAGCGACGCGTTTGCCACGGGGCGCCATTCTACGTGCTCGGGCCCCTGGTCACCGACGTCTTTCCTGGGTACGACCACATTACGAGCGCCATCGGAGCGACATCCGCCGGGTACCACGGCGCGGCAATGCTCTGTTACGTGACCCCGAAAGAACACCTGGGCCTGCCCAAAAAAGACGATGTCAAGCAGGGGTGCATCGCTTACAAGATCGCGGCCCATGCTGCCGATGTGGCACTCGGGATTCCCGGCGCCCGCGACTGGGATGACGACCTCACGCGTGCCCGGGCGGCCCTCAACTGGGACAAACACTTCGAGCTCGCCTTTGACACCGACACGGCCCGGGCCCTTCACGACGAGGACCTGGACGTCGACACGGACTTCTGCGCGATGTGCGGCCACGACTGGTGCTCAGTTCGCATCTCGAAGGAGATCGTCGAGTTCGAATCGGGCAAAGCCGAAGGTTTCACGAGGGAGCGCGTGGTGAAGTCCCCAGCGCTCACGCCGGAGCAACAAGAGGTGTTGCGGACTCGCGGCCACCTTTCCCCCGAGGAGATCCACCGGCTTGCCCGCAAGACGCGAGACGCCGTCGGAGGCCAATCCAAGGCCTCCTGCCACAGCGACGTCGTCGACGACCAGGGCGAAGCTTTTCGGGTCCAGCGCGAAAAACTGCTAGTCTTGCGCCGCAAAGAAAAAGAAGGGGCGCGGCCGAGGTAGCCAGCCCGGGGGGGAGAGAAATCGACATGGGAAAAACACGGGTCTTGATTCTGACCGGCGGCTTGTTGGCGTTTGCGTTCGCGTGCTCAAAGGGCGGAACCACGCCGTTGAACGTCGAGGACTTCGACTACCCACTGGCGTCGAGAGACGCCGCCGCAGGCGCGGAGGTCTTCGAGACCTTCTGCGAGGGCTGCCACCCTGGCGGCATGGAGGGCGATGGCCCGAAGATCGCCGGTGCGATGCTCTCGCCGGCACAGATGCGCTGGCGCGTCCGCAGCGGGGGCGACGACATGCCTGCCTTCGATGAGAGCAAGATCAGCAAGACGGAGCTCGATGATCTCCTGGCCTTCACCGCGAGCTTCCAAGCGGTGAAGCTCAAGTAAGAAGAAGCCTCTCCTTCTTCATCAGCGTCTCAACTAGTGCGGAGGCGGTACACTTTGATGTTCCGCTCGGTGCGAACTCGATAGGACTTCATCTGGGGAATCGTCGCCGCGATGCGCGGCCAAAGGGCTTCTTTTTCTTCATCGGAAAGTCGCGAGGCTGTGACCTCTTTGATGTCGGCCCCGACCTGGATCTGAGCACGGGGATTCGCCTCCAGGTTGTAGGACCAGCCTGGGTGGCTCTTCCCACCGAAGTTGCTCGCCACGATCAGATAATCCGACCCATCCTCGGTGAACCCGAGTTGCACGCTGCGCGGTTGTCCCGATTTTCGACCGGTCGATGTCAATACCAGCTGCGGAATCACCTGTGGGCCAACCGTGGTCAGCTTTCCATTGGTGAGCTTGTACAAGACCGGATCGAGCCGAGCCGCGAGCTGAATCGCAATCCAACGCCCGATGGGCGTAGTCGAAAACCAGTTGATGAACCTCCGATACATCTTCAGCCGCGCGGGATGATAACACAGGAGCGTCGCCGACATTGCGCGCTACGCCGTCTGGGACGGGCGTGCGGCATTAATGTCACGGGCGGGCGCGGCACGCAGCTCCGCGGCGGACGGCTCACTTGCACTTGTCGGCCCGGTTCACGGGTGGGCTTCGGCCGACGCGGTTGGCGTCGGAATACGGCGTGGCGGAGCGGACGAAGTCCGTGCAGCTGCCGGATTCAGGCGCCAGTACGGAGCGGCGCCGCCGCGAGTACAGCTCGCCTCGTGACTCGTGCCCAACCCGAGCGGGCTGCTGTTAGACGGGTTGGCACTCCCCACGCCGCCCGCCTCGCTGCACCCCGCCGCCCACCCGCTGCCCTGGAGGCAAAGATGATTCGGGCCGCAGCAGCAGGCATGTCCTAGAGGAGAACGTGCCCCGGTTAGGGAGTGCCAACCCTGTCTCGAGGTAAGGGTACTACGCGCTGCGCCGGGCTGGGATGGGAAGCACAGCCCTGTCTCGAGGAAAGGGGACTGCGGTCGAGCCGCAAGGCCTATGGGGGCGGAGTAAGCGGTAGCTCCGGCGTAAAAGACGATTCTAACCGGCCCGCGATCTCGGCAGCCCCAGTACCGGTCATGGCCGGCGAAGCCCCCGTTGGCTTGCGGCTTCGACCGCAGTAATCAGTGACGCAGAGCGAGCCGTCCGGCCCATGGCCGTGTCCCGCGCCGTGCCGGCCGCGTACCGGGCGTCGCGCTACA